>JBOIEM010000201.1:0-6802 GCA_050741115.1 Burkholderiales bacterium | reverse complement strand
CCGCAGGATAGCGTGGAAACCGTGCGCAGGGTCTACCAGGGTCGCCTCGACGTGCTGTGAAGCGGCATGCGGGCGATCGACTGGAACGTCGAGGTGCCGAAAGCGACGATGTACGTCTGGGCGCCGATTCCCGAGCCGTACCGCAAGCTCGGTTCGCTCGAGTTCTCCAAGAAGCTCCTGGCGGACGCCAGGATCGCGGTGGCGCCCGGCATCGGCTTCGGCCATTATGGAGACGGCCACGTGCGCTTCGCCCTGATCGAGAACGAGGCCCGCACCCGCCAGGCGCTGCGCGGCGTCAAGGACATGTTCAGGAAGGACGGCTTGTTATGAGGCCGATCAACGTCGGGCTGCTCGGCATCGGTACCGTGGGCGGCGGCGCGTTCGCGGTGCTCGACCGCAACCGCGAGGAGATCGCGCGCCGCGCCGGCTGCGACATCACCATGAGAATGGTCGCCGACAAGGAGCTGGACAAGGCGCGCCGCATCGTCGCGGGACGCGCGACCGTGACCGCCGACGCGCGCGAAGTGGTGAAGCACCCCGACATCGACATCGTGGTGGAGCTGATCGGCGGGACCACGATCGCGAAGGACCTGATCCTGCAGGCAATCGCCGGCGGCAAGCACATCGTGACGGCCAACAAGGCGCTCCTTGCCCGGCACGGCAACGAGATCTTTGCCGCGGCGCAGAAGAAGGACGTGATGGTGGCGTTCGAGGCGGCGGTGGGCGGCGGTATCCCCATCATCAAGGCGCTGCGCGAGGGACTGAGCGCCAACCGGATCGATTGGATCGCCGGCATCGTCAACGGCACCTGCAACTTCATCCTGTCGGAGATGCGCGAGCGCGGCGCGAGCTTCGAGGAAGTGCTCGGGGAAGCGCAGCGGCGCGGTTACGCCGAGGCCGATCCCACCTTCGATATCGATGGGGTGGACGCGGCGCACAAGACGACGATCATGGCCGCGATCGGCTTCGGCATCCCGATGCGGTTCGAGTCCGCCTATACCGAGGGCATCTCCCGGCTCACCCGGGACGACATCCGTTACGCGGAGGAGCTCGGCTACCGCATCAAGCTGCTCGGCATCACCCGGCGCAGGCCGAAGGGCATCGAAATCCGGGTGCACCCTGCGCTGGTGCCGGCGCGGCGCCTGATCGCCAGCGTGGAAGGGGTGATGAACGCGATCCTGGTGAAGGGAGACGCCGTCGGCCAGACGATGTATTACGGGGCGGGCGCGGGGGCGGAACCGACCGCCTCCGCCGTGATCGCCGACCTCATTGACGTGGCGCGCATGCTGACCGCGGACCCGGAGCACCGCGTGCCGCATTTCGCGTTCCAGCCTGGCCAGCTCGCCGATACGCAGATCCTGCCGATGGGTGACGTGGAGACCCGCTACTACCTGCGGATGAAGGTGCAGGACAAGCCGGGCGTGCTGGCCGATATCACGCGCATACTGGCCGACCTGCGGATCTCGATCGAGGCCATGGTGCAGAAGGAGCCGCGCGCGGGCGAGGTCGAGGTGGACATCATCATGCTCACCCACCTGACCATCGAGAAGAACGTGGACGCGGCGATCGCGAAAATCGAGAAACTGCCGGTGATCGTGGGCAAAGTCACCCGCATCCGGCTCGAAGAACTCAATTAGTCACGGTCACCCCCTCCCCCTCAGGGGGAGGGCTAGGGTGGGGGTGGTCAATCAGCATGGCTCTCTACACCGGCATCATCGACAAGTATCGCGACCGGCTGCCGGTCGCGGCGGGCACGCGCGCCATCTCCCTCAACGAAGGTGCAACACCGTTGATCGAGCTCGGGAACCTGCCGGTGCTGGTGCGAAAGAAAGTCAGCATCTACGCCAAGTTCGAGGGCGCGAACCCCACCGGCTCGTTCAAGGACCGCGGCATGACGATGGCGGTCACGCAGGCGGTCGAGGAGGGCGCGCGGGCGATCATCTGCGCATCCACCGGCAACACCTCCGCGTCCGCCGCGGCCTACGCCGCGCGCGCCGGAATCGCGTGCTTCGTGCTGATCCCCGAGGGCAAGATCGCGCTCGGAAAGCTCTCGCAGGCGATGATGCACGGCTCGGTCGTGATCCAGATCCGCGGCAACTTCGACGAGGGCATGCGGCTCGCGCAGGACGTCGCCGGGGCGCTGCCGGTCAGGATCGTCAACTCGATCAATCCCTACCGTATCCAGGGGCAGAAAACCGTCGCGTTCGAGGTGATCGAGGCTCTGGGCGATGCGCCCGACTACCACGCGCTGCCGGTGGGCAACGCCGGCAACATCACCGCGCACTGGATCGGCTATTCGGAAGCGGCGGGCGAGAGCACCCAGGCGCTCAAGGTGGAGGCGTCCATGCGCAAGTACCGGACGCAGAAAGTTCTGGAGCGCCGGCCGATCATGGTGGGTTATCAAGCGTCAGGCGCTGCGCCTATTGTTCGCGGGCGTCCGGTCGAAAATCCCGAGACCGTCGCTACCGCCATCCGCATCGGCAATCCGGTGTCCTGGCAGCAGGCGGTCGCGGCAGCGCGTGAATCCGGCGGCTGGTTCGCCGAGTGCACCGACGAGGAAATCCTCCACGTGCAGAAGATGCTGGCGCGGACCGAGGGCCTGTTCTGCGAGCCGGCTTCGGCGATCGCCCTCGCCGGCGTGCTGAAGGACCTCGAGCTCGGGAGGATCGGCGAGGGAGCCACCATCGTCTGCACGCTGACCGGCCATGGGCTGAAGGACCCGGACGTTGCGATCGCGCAGAGCGCGAAGCCGATCACCGCGGACGCGGAGCTGAAGGCGATCGAACGCGTAATTCGTCAACATCTGCCGCAAGGCTGAACCTCTCCCCGCGGAGGAACCCTTACGGCGGGGTTTCCTTTCGGTATTGAAGGTCGACAATGCCCGGCGCACAATACCGGCTTTCAAACGGTCGACCGATATACTCGTTGACACATTACGGCTCCACGGGGAAGCATCCGCGCCTATGCCAGCGCCCAGACAAGACCTCGAAAGACGCATCGTGTTGCGCACGCGTGTGGCGGACGACTATCGCCTGACCCAGCTCGAACTCAAGCGCCTGCAGCGCGTGTTCACGGACTGGTTTCCGGGAGCGGTATTCAATGACCTGACCCGCGACACGGTGCGAGTGGACGTCGTGGTGAGAAAAGGCCGTATCAGCGGCCAGAGCGTGTATAACGCATCGTTCGTGAACGCGGATGGTTCGGTGATCAAGAAAACGGATTACGACGAAGATCGGATTACCGGGAAGGTCTGTGAGAGCTACGACCCGGGGCGAAGCGCGTATTTCGGCAAGAAGGACGGCTTCGATTACCGCAACCTGTTCTATTCGATTAGGCCGACGACCAAAACCCGTTGATAGACTCCGCATTTTCGTGGCTCGTTGTTGTGGCTCGTAGCTCCCAGAGCCGGGTTGGCTGAGAATGCCGAGACTGAGCGTGTGCCGACCCGACACCGGCAAGTGCCCTCGGGCAATGACTTTGCTCGGGACGTTGTTGCTCATCCTGACGTTCGGATCCCGGGCCTCGGCCCACCCGCTCCCGCTGAGCGACGCGCCCGTTCCAGGCTGGCCCAAGCTGCAGATCCAGACGTACTACGTGGCGCGGCTCGCCCTGCGCGGCTTGTGCTTCCCCGTGTCGGCGGGAACGCCGGTTCCCGAAACGCCCCTGGACAGCTGTGCGCGTCCCGATTTCTGGCGCGGCGTTTGCGACATCTTCATCGACATCCAGCACCTGGGGATCTCCGGGCTGCGCGAGCACGAGGAAAAACGCTGCCGCGGTTACGATTACCGGGATGGTGATGCTTTTGCCGAGGCGTTGCGCGCGTGGCTCGAGCACGGCGAGAACCGCTACGCCGACATGCTCGATTTCGAGGCGATGATGTTTGTCTCGGAGCCCCTGACAACGACCGATCGGAACCTACCCGCCGAAGTGATGCAGTGAGGTTGCCTAGGCGTCAAACCGCATCGAGAAATCGGCCGCCGTGAGGTCCTTCGTCAGCACGCCGACCGAGATGCGGTGCACGCCGGTTTCCGCTATCGCCCGGACGTTCTCCAGGGTGATGCCGCCGGAAGCCTCCAGCTCGGCGCGGTCGCCGGCGATCCGCACGGCCTCGCGCATCGGCTCGATGCCCATGTTGTCGAGCAGGATCATGGTGGCGCCCGCGTCCAGGGCTTCCCGTAACTGGTCGAGGTTCTCGACCTCGACCTGGATCCAGTCTCCCGTGTTCGCGAGCTTCCGCGCTTGCGTGACCGCCTGCCGGATTCCGCCAGCCGCGGCGATGTGGTTTTCCTTGATCAGCATCGCGTCGTAGAGCCCGAGGCGGTGGTTCGCCCCTCCGCCGATCCGCACGGCGTACTTCTGTGCGAGCCGCAGTCCCGGCAGCGTCTTGCGGGTATCGACGATTTTCGCGCGCGTGCCCGCGATCGCTTCCACGTAGCGCCGGGCGACGGTTGCGACCCCGGACAACGTCTGGAGGAAATTGAGCGCCACGCGCTCGCCGGCGAGCAGGGCGCGCGCCGCTCCCTCGACCGAGCAGACGCGCGCGCCGGCTGCGACGCTCGCGCCTTCCGGCACCGACCACGCGATTCTCACCGAGGGGTCGAGATGGCGCAGGGACGCCTCGAACCACGGCTGCCCGCAGAGGACCGCCTGCCGGCGGCAAAGCACGGCGGCGCGCGCCCGCTTGCCGGGGGAAACGAGCGGCGCGGTGAGATCGCCGCTGCCCACGTCCTCCGCGAGTGCGGCGCGCACGTTGCGCTCGATCTCCGGTGCCAAGTCCATTGGATTGATCTATAGTTGCGCGGGGAACCGTGCGGCGATTCTAGCGCATCGGGGGCGACGCGATGGACGGGATGCTGAGCGTGCTTTCGTATGGCATCGGCACGATACTCGGGTTCGTGCTGATCGGGGGGCTCCTCGTCCTCATCGTCCACGACGTCACGCAGAAGAAGCACACGGTGCTGCGAAACTTCCCGGTCGTCGGGCGGCTGCGCTTCTTCCTCGAGAACCTCGGCGAATATTTCCGGCAGTACTTTTTCGCGGGCGACCGCGCCGAGATGCCGTTCAACCGCGCGACCCGCGGATTCGTCTATCGGCTGGCGAAGGGTGAGGGCAGCATCATCGGCTTCGGCTCGACCAACGACCTGCGCGAGCCGGGGTCGATCATCTTCGTGAATCACCCGTTCCCGGTGCTGGAAGAGGATCGCCTGCCGACTCCCTCGCTTCTCATCGGGGAGGGCTACTGCCGGCATCCGTTCGAGGGGCGCTCCCTCGTCAACATCAGCGGCATGAGCTTCGGGGCGATCTCGGCGCCCGCGGTACGCGCGCTTTCGCGCGGGGCGAGGGAGGCTGGCTGCTGGATGGGCACCGGGGAGGGCGGGCTTGTGCCCCACCACCTCGAGGGAGGCTGCGACATCGTCATGCAGATGGGCACCGCGAAGTACGGGATGCGCAGCCTCGACGGCAGCTTCTCTCCGGAGAAGGCGAAGGAGCTCGCGCAAGTGGTCAAGGCGTTCGAGATCAAGCTGTCGCAGGGCGCGAAGCCGGGCAAGGGGGGCGTGCTGCCGGGCGGCAAGGTCACCGAGGAAATCTCGCGCATCCGCGGCATCCCCGCCGGCAAGGACTCGATCAGCCCGAACCGCCATTACGACATCGCCAACATGGACCAGCTGCTCGACAAGGTCGCCCACCTGCGGGAGCTCACCGGCCGGCCGGTTGGCGTCAAGACCGCGATCGGGGGCTGGGAATTCATCAACGACCTGTGCGACATCGTCCTGCGGCGCGGCCGGGAGTTCGCGCCCGATTTCCTGCATATCGACGGCGGCGAGGGCGGGAGCGGCGCCGCCCCCCAGACCCTGATGGATCACATGGCGCTGCCGATCGCGGAAGCGCTGCCGCGCGTGGTGGACTCCCTGCTGCAATCGGATCTCAAGCACCGCATCCGGGTCGTGGCGGCCGGGAAGCTCGTCACTTCCGCGCGCGCGGCGTGGGCGCTGTGCGCGGGCGCGGACTTCGTGGTCACGGCGCGCGGCTTCATGTTCTCGCTCGGCTGCATTCAGGCGCTGCGCTGCCACACCAACACCTGCCCGACCGGCGTCACCACCCACAACAAGCGCCTGCAGCGCGGGCTGGTGGTGGAGGAGAAGTACCTGCGCGTGGCGAACTACGCGCGCAACATGAACCGGGAGATCGACATGATCGCGCACTCCTGCGGCTGCCGCCACGCGCGGGAGCTGCGGCGCGAGCACGTGCGCATCGTGCAGACCGCGAACCAGAGCGTCGCGCTCAACATGCTCTATCCGTACCCGGCGGTCGGCTCGCGCGTGGCCTCCAGGAAGTCTACCACAGCGGCGGGCGCGGCGGCCTAGAAGCCGGATGCGGGGCTGACCTCGCAGCCGTCCGCCCGCAGCAGGTCGATGATCCGCGGGCAATGCAGTATCCCGATGAACGCGATGGCGTTGCCGCGCTCGAAGTGCGGGCGCATCCGATCGTGAAGGATCGGGTCGCGCCGGTCCAGGACCGACTCGCAGAAGCTGGGAAACACCCTCGCGGTGGCGGCAAGGGCGTCCAGCGACCCGGCGAGATAATGCTTCACATACTCGCGGCGATACTCCGACCAGTCCACCCTCGCGAGGAATTCCAAGATACGGGCGAGGGGCACCCCCTCGAGCGCTGCGATCTGCTCGTCGATGGTTTCGAGGACCTGCACCGGCCAGCCGAGACCGGATGCGGCTCGCAGCGCGTCGAGGTCCAGCCGGTAGGTCCAGCCGTGCTGCCGCAGGTAGTGGGTCCAGATCCGGAAGAA
>JBOIEM010000200.1:0-6500 GCA_050741115.1 Burkholderiales bacterium | reverse complement strand
CAAGCTGCTGCAACGCCTGCTCGAGGCTCAGCTTGGCGTCGGGATGCCCTTGCGCAGCGGCCTTGCGCAGCCATGCCAGCGCCTCTTCACGGTCCTCCTTCACTCCCTTGCCGGCCCAGTAGTACTTGCCCGTCATCAGTTGCCCCCACCCGTCGCCGAGCCGGGCGGAGGCGAGGAAGTCCTCGAACGCGAGCTCCGCCCTGCCCTGCTGCTGGTAGCGCCACCCGCGCTGGTTGAACGCGTAAGCGGAGCCGGGGTCGACTTCGATGACGAGGCTCATCATCCGGATCGCCTCCTCCGCGTCGCCGGCGCCGGACGCGACCGCGACCGCCCGCTCCAGGCAGTAGCGGATGTCTCGGGTCTTGGACAGCGCGAGCTTGACGTCGGAAAAGGCCTCGGCGTCGCGCTTGAGCTGGCTCAGGACATACGAGCGCTCGCACAGCGTCCCCGCGCTCGCGTGGAGGGCGACCGCCTCGTCATACAGCTTGAGGGCCTGCGCGTACTGCCTCGCCCGCTGGCGCTCGTGCGCGCGATAGGCGGGAATGCGGGCGGCCAGGCGGTCGAGCGCACCGGGGTCGCGCATTTCCGCGCGCGATTCGGCGAGGTACGCCTCCATCTGCGCGTAGCTGCCGCCCCAGCGCGGCTCGAGCGCCGTCATGTGCGCGAGCCTCAGCTCGATGCTCTGCGGCGCGAGCTTCACGGCTTCGAGGTATTGCGCCTGCTCCTCCCTGCGGCTGCCGTTGGTGCGGGCGATCGACATCAGTGTAAGCCGGCTGATGTACGGTCTTGGCGTGAGCTCCAGCGAACGCTCCAGGTCGGTTTGCGCCCTGTCCAGATAGCTCCGCATGACGCGGATATTCTCCTCCGGCGTGTCCTGGATGAATCCGGTGCCGCGCGCCTCCAGCCCCTGGAAATAGAGGAAGCAGCCACGCGCGGTCAATGCCGTGTACGAGGAAGGGTGTTTCCCGACCCACTCGTCAAACCGGCGTTCCGCGGCCGGCGGAACCCTGCGGAACGCCGAAAACGCGTTCTCGATCCGCGGACTCGTCGCATGGTCCGCCTCGAACGCCCGCTGATAGCCCCCGAGGAGGCGTTCCAGCTCCGGGTAGTCCCCCTGCTCGAGCAGCCCGACGACATGCCGCTGCACCGGATCGACCGCGATGAGCGCCGGACGCGCCCGCACCGGCACCGTGTCCGTATCCTCCGCGGCATCCTCGGCGCGCTCCTCCCCGGCGGCCGCGATTTCCGCCCCGTCCCGGGCAAGCGCCTCCCGTTCCTCCGTGGGCGGATGCGAGGACAGGAACGCCGGCAGGCCACCGCGCCGCGGCGCCTCGCCCTCCAGCCGCCTGAGTATGGCGGCAAAGTGGCGCGGCTCGATGCCGCTCTTTCGCAACATCGCGATCGCGTAGGCGTCCGCTTCTCGCTCGTGCTCGCGCGAGTACTTGGTCTGCAGCAGCAGCGTGGGAGCCGCCGCGGCAAGCGACGTGGTCGATGCGATATCGCCGGTGATCCCCGCGATGATGAGCGCGGTCGCGGAGCTCTCGAGGAGGCGCCGCATGGTATGCCGGTGGCGGACGTGCCCGAGCTCATGGGCGAGCACGGCGATGATCTCCTGGTCGCTTCGCGCAAGCTTGACCAGCTCGTCCGTCATGACGATGATTCCCGACGGCAGCGCGAACGCGTTCGCTCCGATCACCGGGCTGGAGCGGAATTCGAGACGGTAGCTCGCAGGCTCGCCGCCCGCGCGCGCCACCGCGTCGAACCGGGCGCGCAGCCGGCTCTGGCGCGCGGCGGAGATCTTGCTCGGCTGCAGGAAATACTGCTCCATCCCGGCGAGCGTCTCCCGGCCGAGCGCCGCCTCCGCTTCGACCGGTATGCGCTCGGCGATCGCCTCCACCCCGACCGGTAGCACGCGGTCGATCAGCAGCCACAGCGAGGCCACGACCATCGCGATGGCGAGCGCCGCGTACGCCGGGCGTGATTCCCAGCGGTAGAGGATCTGCTCGTAGCGGCGATCGCGCGTCATGCGGTCCACGGCGTCGTTGTCGGACGTGACGCACGCGCCGCCGCCCGGCAGATAGAGCCAGCGCGGTGTGTCCGCGATGCGCAGCGACCTGCGCACCCCCCGGGCGCCGAACTCCTCGCTCACGTCGTGGCCGACGATCTTCAGCCTGTCGCCCGCGACCATCACGCTCACCGGGTGCCTGCGGGAGTCCTTGCCGTCGAAATAGACCGCCTGCAGGACGCTCATATCCCGAGGTCCAGATTGAAGATGTCGCCGAGCTCCTGCCCGGTGGCGCCGACCCGCTCGAGCGCCGGATTCGCCTCGTGGGGATACTCGTCCGCGACGAACATCGCGAGGTTTTCGAGCCGGTAGCGCAGCGTGCGGACGACAGCCCAGGGGATGAGGAGACCGGCGGTGGCGGCGATCGCCACCACGTTGCCGATGTACAGGCGCGCGAGCCTGGCGGCGCGAAGCGTGCTGGTAAACCGGATCCCCGGCCCGTGGGCTCCGTTCCAGAGAAGATTCGTCGTGCGCGCCTGGATGAACGCGTAGACTACTGCGTAGGCCGCGTACATCAGGACTGCGGGCGCGACGACGCCCATCCACGTATACGCCTCGGGGAGCGCCTGGCTCGCAACCGCGAGCGCCATCAGCCCCGCGGCCGGAACCACGAGCGCGAGCAGGATGATGGTTCCGAGAATATAGATCCCGAAGAACTCGCGCGCCGAGACCTCGCAGCCGAAACGCGTCGTGCCGAACGCGTGGTGCGAAAGCACGAATGCCTTCTGCCGCGCCACGAACCAGGGAAAAGCCAGTCCCAGCGTGAGGCCCACGACGAGCGGCATTCCGATGTAGACCCGGACCGCCTCGCGGGGCATGGCCGCGAAGTCGAAGCGCAGGCCCCGGTAGGCGGAATTGCGCGCGTTGAACGTGAGCGCGCGCATGACGAGCCAGGGCAGAGCCAGCAGGAACAGCGCCCAGAACGCGTAGGCGGACGAGGGAAGGAGCTCGACCGCGAACGCGTAGATCACGAAGATGAGGAACGCGACGATGCGTCCCTTCAGGATCGTCCTGGGACTCGCGAAGTAGTCGAAGCTGTCGCCGTCTAGCCGGGTGCTGCCGTAGAAATACCGCTTCTTGCGGACCTTCGCCCAGGCCGAGTAGATGCCGAGCGTGACGAGCGTGAAGAAGAGATTGACGATCCAGATGCGGAAATATTCGCCGGCCGAGCCGGTGAATTCGGGCCGGATGGCCCGCTCCGCAGTCGTGGCGGCGCCCGCCGCCAAGGAACCGGGTCGCGCCGCCGGCGCGGCCACTCCGCTGCTCAACGATTCCCCCCCTCCCGAAGGGTGGCGCCCCTATCCTCCGAGGCGCGTTTTTTCGGCTTCGCGCCGGCGTTCCTCCCGCGCCAGGCGAGCGAGGTGCTGATAATCCCGCCTTGCCTTCTGCGCCTCCCGCTCCCGCTCGTGCATGCGCTGCTCGGCCGCGCGCACTCGCTCTTCCTGCGCCCCGCGGGCCTCGCGCGCCTGTTCATCCGCCTGCCGGTGCCACGCGCCTTGACCCGCCAGCATCAAATTGCGCGCTTCGCGCCGGTATTCGTCGCGCGCCACGCGCGCCTGGCGCTCGTGCTCTTCGAGTTGTTTGTAGGCCTCGCGGCGGCGCTCTTCCTGCGACTTGCGGGCCTCCTGCTGTTGCTCGGCGTCCTTGACGATCCCCCAGTCCTTGTCCTCGGCGACCACGCGCCTCGGCACGAGCCCGCGGGAAACATCCGAGAAGAACAGCAGAATCAGTTGCGTGACGCTCTGCGCGTCGGCGCGTTCCGCCGCCGTGGCGGTTCCGCCGGGCACGGCGGTTCCCAGCACGCCCGCGACCAGCATCACCAGCAGTCGGCCCATCGGCTTCCTCCGGACCCAATGATCGAACGAAGAACCACATCATGGTAAGGAAAAAACGCGCTAACGGGTTGACGCGATGAACATTATTCCGGGCATTTGCGGCACTAGTTCACAGGTGATTCTCAGCATTCGAGGGACAAGATCACGGCTCAGAGCTTGCGCAGCTGCTCCAGCATTTCCTTGCTCTCGGGTATGGTCCCCGGCTCGTACAGCTTTGCGTAACGCACGATACCCTTGGCGTCGAGCACGAACGCCGCGCGCTTGTCCATGCCGCGCTCCTCGTTGAAGACGCCGTAGGCCTTGCCGACCGCCCCGTGCGGCCAGTAGTCCGAGAGCAGCGGGAATGGCACGCCGCCCAGCTTTTCGGCCCAGGCCTTCAGGCTCGGGGCGGGGTCGGCGCTGATGTTCAGGATCTCGACGTTCAGCTTCTTGAATTCTTCGTAGTTCGCACGGAACCCGTTGACCTGGTTCGTTCACCCGCCGGTGAACGCAAAAGGCATGAACGCGACTACGACGCACCGGCCGCGAAAGCTGGAGAGCGCGACCTTCTGATCGGCGTGCGAGCCGAGCGTGAAATCAGGCGCTGCCGCGCCCGTTTGAACCGTCATGGGAATTCTCCTTGTGGTGGGGATCGGCAAAGCCGCCACCAGAGAATACCATTTTGGGGTCAGGCCCTGCATTCATGCATTGCTTAAAATGGAAACAATACCCTTGTGAGATTGGATGTAGGATTGCAAGACCTGACCCCACATGCACGATCGAAATCAACTTCAAGAGCACGCCGCAGGCCATAACCGCGGTGAAGGAGCGCTTCGCGCAGACCGATCTCGAGCCGAATTACTCGACGCCAGACCAGTTCGGTGCGTACATCCGCGGCGAAGTCGCGAAATGGGCGAAAGTGATCAAGGACTCCGGCATCAAGGCCGGCTAGCCGAGGCATGAATGGCACATCCCGATCGTTTCCTGCTGGCCGGCGTCATGGGCTGGCCCGTCGTGCACTCGCGCTCGCCGCTGCTGCACAACTATTGGTTCAAGCGGCACGAGCTGGCCGGCACCTACGTCTCGCTCGGGATCAGGCCCGAGGGACTCGCGGCGGCGCTGCGCGCGCTGCACCCGCTGGGCTTCTCGGGGGTGAACCTCACCATCCCGCACAAGCAGCAGGCCATGGCGATCGTGGACGAGGTGGATGCGGTCGCGACGCGTATCGGCGCGATCAGCTGCGTTGTCGTGAGGCCCGACGGCTCGCTCGCCGGCTCGAACAACGATTGCTACGGGTTCACTCACAACCTCAGGCAGGAACAGCCGGACTGGCGGGCCGCTGCAGGGCCCATAGTGGTGCTCGGCGCGGGCGGCGGAGCGCGCGCGGTCTGCTACGGCCTGCTCCAGGAGGGCGCGAAGGAAATTCGACTGGTCAACCGCACGCTCGCCCGCGCGAAGGGCATCGCCGCCGAGTTCGGAAGCGCGATCAAGCCTCTGCCCTGGGAGGATCGTCACAATGCGCTCGAGGGCGCCGCGATGGCGGTCAACGCGACGAGCCAGGGCATGACCGGCCAGCCCGCGCTCGACATCCGGCTCGACCAGCTGTCGAAGGCCGCTCTTGCGGCCGACATCATCTACACGCCGCTCGAGACGCCGTTTCTTGCCGCCGCCCGCGCGCGCGGCAACCGCACCGTGAACGGCCTCGGCATGCTGCTGCACCAGGGCCGGCCAGCGTGGAAGGCGTGGTTCGGCATCGAGCCTGAGGTTACGGCGGAGCTGCGGGCGCTAATGGAGAAGTCGATCGGATAGGTGCCGAGTCGCGCACACCACCCCATCACCTCCGGTGCCACCCCTACCCCGTATTCACGGCAGCTTGGCGCGGAAGTGGTCCCAGGTGCGCTTGAAGAGGTTTTGCGTCCAGAGCTTCTCGCGGCATAGCGCCGCCTCCTCCGCGCTGAACGCGTACGGTTTGCCGATCTGCAGAGCCATGTATTGGCGGTACGCATTCTCCTCGAGGTAATTGGCAAGCACGAACGCCTCGACGATGTCCTTGCCCACCGTGACCGCGCCGTGCGCCTTCATCATCGCCGCCGGGCGGTCGCCGAGCGTGGCCGCCAGGCGGTCGGCCATCGCGCGGTTATTGATCGAGTTTGGCGAATCAAGCACCGGCATCGGGTAGACCAGCGAGCCCTGCGCATAGACCGGCAGATAGCTGTGACCCGTCATGGTGAGAAACGTGGACCACTTCGGGTGCGCGTGCACGACCGCGTTCACGTCCTTCCGCGCGCGGTAAATGCCGGCATGCAGGTGAAACTCCAGCGGCGGCTTGCCATTGCCCTCGATCACGTTACCTTCCATGTCGATCGTGCAGATGTCGCCCGCCTTGAGCTGGCTCCTCTGGCATGAACCGATGTTGATCAGCATCCGGTCGTCGCCGAGGCGGATGCTGGCGTGGCCGTTGTAGTCGATGATGTCGGACTTCTCCAGCATGCGGATGCAGTCGGCGAGCTGCTGCTTCAGCTCCCGTTCCGACCGGACGTCTTCTCGCTGCTTCAGTGCGGTCTCTGTCATGACAAGCTCCTGTCTAAATCACTCAGCACTCAGCACTCAGCACTCAGTAC
>JBOIEM010000199.1:0-4242 GCA_050741115.1 Burkholderiales bacterium | reverse complement strand
TCCTCGAGAAGTGCCCGGACCTGAAGGTCTGCATCGCGCACGGCGGCGGGCCCGCGTGCTACGCGATGGGGCGGCTCGACCGCAACTGGCACGACCGGCCGGCGACGCGCAGCACGCCGCAGCCGCCAGGCGCCTACCAGAAGCGGCTCTACTACGACACCGTGGTTCCCAGCGAGGAAGCGCTGCGCTTCCTGCTCGACCGGGTAGGCGCCGACCGCGTGGTGCTCGGCAGCGACTGGCCGTTCGTGCTGTGGCATCCCTCGCCGGTCGCGTGGGTGCAGAGCCTCAAGTCGCTGTCGCCCGAGGAGAAGGAGAAGATCCTCTGGAAGAATCTCGCGACGCTGCTCGACATCCGATGAAAGCAAGGCTGAAGGTCTATTTGTTTTCTGTCCTCAAGTCTTGCATTCCGTCGTCGATCGCCCTGCGCATGTCATCTGAATCCCGGTATTGTTCCTCGTTCGTTGTGTGGTCCCGGCTTCCTGCGGAGGGCTACTGGAGTTCCCGGTCGGCTTTGGCGGCAAAAACAAAATCGCTTTCGGTCAGCCCGTCGATCTTGTGCGTCCAGACGGTCAGGATGACTTTTCCCCACGCGAGGTAAATGTCGGGGTGGTGCCCCTCCCGCTCCGCCAGCGCTCCGACCCGGTTGGTGAATTCGAGGGCCTGCCGGAAGTCCGGGAAGTCATATTTCTTGTAGAGATGATGCTCATTGATGCTGCTCCAGTGATTCCCCAGCTTTGCCAATAACAGAGCCAGATCGCGGCCTTGCAGAGGCGGCACGTTTCCAGCGCAGGGGATGCATTTTCCGTTTGCCAATTCGCTCATGGATGCCTCCTTGCTTCAGGTGAGGAGCGGGTGATCCCGTCCGGGGCAGGTGGTCGTGGAAAGTATCGCGCCAATCATCGCCGAACGCCACCTGCGGTGGCGGCGATGAGGGATGAGGAGATAGAGCCCCGCTCCCGGGAGGCTCTAGTCACGCCTCTCTTGCAGCACGGGCGAGGCGCTTTCGTCCTTCAACGAAATACCGGTGATGCCGCGCGCCAATGCCGCGCTGACGAGCCAGTCGAGCTTTCGCGCGGCCTCTTCGTATCCCAGCCCCCTGGAATGGATATTGGAGATGCAGTTGCGCTCGGCGTCGGTGCGGCCGACGCGCGGCGCATGGGTAACGTAGATCCCGAGGCTGTCCGGGGAAGAAAGGCCCGGGCGCTCGCCGATCATGACCACGACGAGCCGCGCCTTCAGCCGTTCGCCGATCTCGTCGCCGAGGGCGACGCGCCCGCGCAGCGCGATGACGACCGCCGCGCGCGACCAGCGCTCGGTGGAGCGGCGGGCGAGTGCCGCGAGGAGGGGCACGGCGTGGGTCTGCACGGCGATCGCGGACAAGCCGTCCTCGACGGCGACGACGAGTTCCGCCGCGCCCTTGAGCCGTTTCGCGCTTTCCTCGTCGAGACGGCGCCCAAGATCCGGGCGCGTGAGATAGGTGGCATGGTCGGAAGCCTGGCTGCGCACCCGGAGCGGGTCGTAGCCGGCCGCTTTCAATTCGCGCTCGAGCCGGTCCACGTCGAGCGCGCACTGCACCGCGTCGCGGGCGCGCGCGTGCGCCAGGCCGAAATCCAGCACTTCCTGCGTCGGCAGGGCCGGCCCCGCGCGGCCGAGCGCGATGCGCGCCGGCGTGTGGCGGCGCAGGGCCTCCCAGGGATTGGTGATGACGAGCTTCATAGCGACGTCGCGGCCGCGAGCAGCCGGCTGTCGGCGCGCGCCGGCAGCAGCATGCCGTCGCCGTCGATCAGCTGCATCTTCTCGAGCCAGGCCTCGAATTCGGGCGCGCGCTTAAGCCCCAGGACGTTGCGCAGGTAGAGCGCGTCGTGGTACGAGGTGCTCTGGTAGTTGAGCATGACGTCGTCGGCCCCGGGCACGCCCATGATGTAGGTCACGCCCGCCGCGCCGAGGAGCGTCAGCAGGGTGTCCATGTCGTCCTGGTCGGCCTCGGCGTGATTGGTGTAGCAGACATCCACGCCGAGCGGCACGCCCAGGAGCTTCCCGCAGAAATGGTCCTCGAGGCCGGCGCGCGTGATCTGCTTGCCGTCGTAGAGATACTCCGGGCCGATGAAGCCGACCACGGTGTTGACGAGCAGCGGCCGGAAGCGGCGGGCAACGCCGTAGGCCCGCGCCTCGAGCGTCTGCTGGTCCACGCCGCCGTGCGCGCCGGCCGAGAGCGCGCTGCCTTGCCCGGTCTCGAAGTACATCACGTTGTCGCCGACGGTCCCGCGCCTGAGCGACAGGGCGGCGGCGTGCGCTTCAGCGAGGAGCGCAAGCGAGACGCCGAAGCTCTCGTTCGCCTTCTGCGTCCCGGCGATCGACTGGAACACGAGGTCCACCGGAACCCCGATCTCGATGGCGCGGATCTGGCTCGTGACGTGGGTGAGCACGCACGACTGCGTCGGGATCTCGAGCCGGCGGATCAGCTCGTCGAGCGCGTTCCACAGGCGCGTGAACACCGGCAGCCCGTCGCCTGCCGGGTTGATGCCGATCACCGCGTCGCCGCAGCCGTAGAGCAGGCCGTCGAAGATGGAGGCGGCGATGCCCCGGGCGTCATCGGTCGGGTGGTTCGGCTGGATGCGCACCGAGAGCCGCCCGGGGAGGCCGATCGTGTCGCGGAAGCGCGTCACCACCCGGCACTTGCGCGCCGCCAGGATCAGGTCCTGGTTGCGCATCAGCTTCGACACCGCCGCCGCCATCTCCGGCGTGATGCCCGGCGCGGCGGCGGCGAGCGCGGCAGCGTCGGTCGCGTCGGCGAGGAGCCAGTTGCGGAAATCGCCCACGGTGAGCTGCGCGACGGGCGCGAACGCCCGCGCATCGTGCGTGTCGCGGATGAGGCGAGTGACCTCGTCCTCCTCGTAGGGTACCACCGCTTCGTCGAGCAGGCGCTTGAGCGGCAGCTCGGCGAGCGCCATGCGCGCCGCCATGCGCTGCTCCTGCGTGGCGGCGGCGATGCCGGCGAGCACGTCGCCCGAGCGCAGCGGCGTCGCCTTCGCCAGCAGGTCTTTCAGGTCCGCGAAGCGGTAGACGGTCCCGCCCAGGGTGTGCGCGTAGCCCATTCGACGGCGGCGCTTCAGCCGAGCGTGAAATCGAGGTACATCATCGCGAGAAACCCCGTAAACAGCATCGCCGTCGCGCTGCCCTCCCGGCCGGCCTGCTCATCCTGCGGCACTATGGCGCCCTTCTGCCGCCGCGGGCTCGGTGCGGCGCAGAACCCGAGTATAGACAAATACCTGGAAAGGAAACGGATGAAGCCTTCAACACCCAAGTCCTCCGAAAAATCGGACCCGCGGCGGTTCAAGCTGATTCCCCTCGAGGCGCTGACGCCGGAGCAGCGCGCGGTTGCCGACGCGATCCGGTCGGGGCCGCGCGCCGCCCGTGGATCTTATCGCGGTGAACGGGTTCTACGTGCTGGTGTCATCTGTCAGGGATGTAACTCGAACTCGCCGTTTATTTCAACCGCGATGCCGCGCGGCAGCGCAGCATGCCCCACCGCGGAGCGGGCATGCTTGCCGAACTCGGAACCCCACAACTCGAAAAAGAGGTCCGAGGCGCCGTCAATGACCTGAGGCTGCTGGACGAAATCCGGCGTGCAGTTGCACATGCCGAAGAGCCGCAGCACGCGCTTCACGCGGTCCAGATCGCCGCAATGCGCCTTGATCGTCGCCAGCATGGTGAGAGCGACAGCTCGCGCAGTGGCGTAGCCTTCCTCCACAGTGATGTCCACGCCGAACTTGCCGGTCTGCCGGACATTGGGCAGCTTGGGCAGGTCCAACCCGTGCCCTGACAGCAGGAGCAGCGTGCCGGCCTGGGTGCATCCCGTTCGGTTGTTCTTCGGGAACACGAACGGGGGCGGCAACGGGTAGCCCATTTGCTTCAGACGTGCTTCGATCGCTCCCATGTTTGCCATTCCTTCATCTTACTGCGGCTTGATGCCGATGACGTCGCCGAGCTTGCGCATGCGGGCGATGTAGTCGCGCGCAAAGGCTTCGAATTTCGCGGGCGGACTCGACACCGGTTCCGCGCCGAGCAGGAACAGGCGCTCGCCGACGTCGGGCAGAGCAAGAACGCGCGCCATCTCCTTCGACACGCGCTCCCGGATCGGCAGCGGAGTGCCGGCCGGCGCGAACACGCCAAACCAGTCGTCGCCCTCGTACCCGGGTAACCCCGCCTGCGCGAGGCTCGGTATGCCCGGCAGGAAACGGG
>JBOIEM010000198.1:0-9874 GCA_050741115.1 Burkholderiales bacterium | reverse complement strand
GCCGAGAAGGTGCTGAACGAGGACCACTACGGCCTGGAGAAAGTGAAGGAGCGCATCGTCGAGTACCTCGCCGTGCAGCAGCGCGTGGACAAGCTGAAGGCCCCGATCCTGTGCCTGGTCGGCGCGCCCGGCGTGGGCAAGACCTCGCTCGGCCAGTCGATCGCGCGCGCGACCAACCGCAAATTCATCCGCATGTCGCTGGGCGGCGTGCGCGACGAGGCGGAGATCCGCGGGCACCGGCGCACTTACATCGGCTCGATGCCCGGCAAGATCTTGCAGAACATGACCCGCGTCGGCGTGAGGAATCCCCTGTTCCTGCTCGACGAGGTGGACAAGATGGGGATGGACTTCCGGGGCGATCCGGCGAGCGCGCTACTGGAAGTGCTCGATCCCGAGCAGAACCACACCTTCGTCGACCACTACGTCGAGGTCGAGTACGACCTCTCCGACGTGATGTTCGTGTGCACGGCCAACACGCTCAACATACCGCCGGCGCTGCTCGACCGCATGGAAACGATCCGGCTCTCGGGCTATACCGAGGACGAGAAGGTCAATATCGCGCTGCGGCACCTGCTGCCCAAGCTCATGAAGAACCACGGGTTGAAGCCCGAGGAGCTGGCGATCTCCGAGAGCGCGGTGCGCGACATCGTCCGCTATTACACGCGGGAAGCCGGGGTGCGGGCGCTCGAGCGCGAGCTGTCCAAGATCTGCCGCAAGGTGGTGAAGACGCTGGTGCGTGATGGCAAGGAGCGCAAGGTGTCGGTCAGCTCGCGCGGCCTCGACAAGTACCTGAGCGTGCGGCGCTATACCTTCGGCATGGCCGAGAAGAAGAACCAGGTCGGGCAGGTCTCGGGGCTCGCCTGGACCGAGGTCGGGGGCGAGCTCCTCACCATCGAGGCGGCGATCATGACCGGCAAGGGCAAGATGACCACTACCGGCAAGCTGGGTGAAGTGATGCAGGAATCGGTGCAGGCGGCGCTCTCGGTCGTGCGCAGCCGTTCCCGGCGCCTCGGCATCCCGATGGACTTCTACCAGAAGAACGACATCCACATCCACCTGCCGGAAGGCGCCACGCCCAAGGACGGGCCGAGCGCCGGCATCGGCATCTGCACCGCGATGGTATCGGCGCTGACCGGCATCCCGGTGCGCTCCGACGTGGCGATGACCGGGGAGATCACGCTGCGGGGCGAGGTGCTGCAGATCGGCGGCCTCAAGGAAGAGCTGCTCGCGGCGCACCGCGGCGGGATCAAGACCGTGCTGATTCCGGAGGAAAACGTGAAGGACCTCGCGGAAATCCCCGATAACATCAAGAACCGGCTCGACATTCACCCGGTGAAGTGGATCGAAAGCGTGTTCGAGATGGCGCTCGAGCGCAAGCCGGAGCTGATGTCGGAGGACGACGTGACGCCGGCGCTGCCGCCGGTCACGGAGGCGCCCGCTCCGGCGGCCGTCAAACACTAGATGCGCGGCAAGTGACCACTTAGTGATTTTTTTCACGAAAAGGGGCGGCGCTGCCGCCCTTTTTCTTGTACGGCCGGCCGCCGGGGCGCACCCGCATCGCATTCCCGCTTCCCATTTTTTTGCCGGCCTCGGGCGAAGAGCCGTTCGTCGCGAGCCATTCGCTCAACTGCTCAATCACTTAATCCGCACATCTCGATTGACTTCTTGAAATCGTGATGAGTCGCGCTTTGATTTTGCGCGACGTTTCGCGAATTCTCGCGCGCCGGCGCAAAAAATGTTTTTTGATTGCTTGACACCGGCGTTGCGCGCTTGCTATAAAGAAGCCGGCGCAATTCACATCGGCGTTCGCCGACATACCAACCGAAAAGAACGTTTCGCAGCCCCCTTTGATGACTCAAGGTGCGGCCGCGCAGGGATCCGTTTCTCACCGATCGCTAAAGGGGACAACAGTGAATAAATCCGAGCTGGTTGAAGTCGTGTCGAAATCCGCGGGGATCTCCAAGTCCGCCTCGGAGAAGGCGCTCGATGGCGCGATCGACGCGATTACGGGGGCCCTGAAGAAGGGACAGTCCGTGACGCTCGTCGGCTTCGGGACCTTCCGCGTGGGCAAGCGCGAGGCGCGCGCCGGCCGCAATCCCCGCACCGGGGAAGAGATCCGCATCAAGGCCGCGACGGTTCCCAAGTTCAGCGCTGGTAAGGCATTGAAAGATGCGCTAAACTAGCCGCCCGCGCAAGAGTCCAGCTACACCAGCCTGGGGTAGGCGTGTGTCACGCGCGCCTGCCCCAATTTGTTTGGGTGCTTAGCTCAGCTGGTAGAGCGTCGCCCTTACAAGGCGAAGGTCGGGAGTTCGAGACTCTCAGCACCCACCAGATGATTTAGGAGCGGTAGTTCAGTTGGTTAGAATGCCGGCCTGTCACGCCGGAGGTCGCGGGTTCGAGTCCCGTCCGCTCCGCCACCCCTTTCGACAAAATGTTTAACTTCGTAGCCAAGAACAAGCGGCTGATCCAGGTCATCCTGGCCATCATCTTCCTGCCGTTCGCGTTTTTCGGCATCGATACCTACTTTCGCGGCACCGGGGTCGGCCAGGCGGTGGCGCGGGTGGGCGATTACAGCATCTCGCAGGAGGAATTCTCGCGCGCCCTGCGCGACCGGCAGGAGATGCTGCGGCAGCTGGGGCGGGGCCGCGTTGATCCCGCCCTCCTCGACAACCCCGAGCTGCGCTACGCCACCCTCGACGGCCTGATCCAGCGGCGCCTGCTGCTCGAGGGCGCGCTGCGGGTGGGCGTCACGGTGAGCGACGAGCGGCTGAAGGACATCATCGCCAGGCAGCAGCTGTTCCAGGACGAGACCGGCAGGTTCTCGCCGGCGCGCTACCAGCAGTACCTGAAGTCGGAGGGCATGACGCCGGTCACGTTCGAGGCGCGGGTGCGCCAGGACATCATCCTGGGGCATTTCACGGACGGCTACGCCGACACCACGTTCGTGCCGCGCTCGGTAATCGAGCGCCTGGCGCGGGCTTCCGCGCAGAAGCGCGAGCTGAGCCAGTACGTCCTTTCCCCCGAGAAATTCCTGGCGCAGGTCAGGCTCGAGCCCGACGCCGCCAAGCAATATTACGACGCGAACCCCGCCGAGTTCCGGATTCCGGAGCAGGTGCGGGTGGAGTATCTGGCGC
Organism: Burkholderiales bacterium; assembly: GCA_050741115.1. Lineage (GTDB taxonomy): Bacteria > Pseudomonadota > Gammaproteobacteria > Burkholderiales > SG8-41 > SG8-41. The sequence goes on along the minus strand of JBOIEM010000198.1, from coordinate 6,740 downwards.
TGTCCGCGGAATCGCTCCAGCAGCAGGCGCGGCTCGACCCGGCCGAGGTCGCGAAATACTACGAAGCGAATCGCCGCCAGTTCGAGGTCAGGGAATCCCGCCAGGCCGCCCATATCTTTGTGGGCGCGGACGCAGCCGCGGGAGCGGACGCGCGGCAGAAGGCGCGGGCGCGGGCAGAGGAAATCTACAAGCAACTGCTGAAGGCGCCGAAGAGCTTTGCCGAGCTGGCGAAGACGCGGTCCGAGGACCCCGGTTCCGCCGCGAACGGCGGTGACCTGGGCTACATCGATCCCGGCTCGATGAAGGACGTGCCTGAATTCGAGGCGGCGCTCTACAAGCTCAAGCCGGGCGAAATCTCCGCGCCGGTCGAGACCCGGCTCGGCTATCACATCATACGGCTCACGGCGGTCCGGCCGGGCAAGTCGAAGGGCCTGGAGGAGGTGCGGCCGCAGATCGAGCAGGAGCTGAAAAGGCAGCTCGCGGCGAAGCGCTTCGCGGAGCTCGCCGACAATTTCAACAACACGGTCTACGAGCAGTCGGAAAGCCTCGGGCCCGCGGCGAAGCTCATCGGGACGGCGCCGCGGGTGAGCGGCTGGATCACGCACTCCCGCGCCGCCGAACCGCTGCTCAACAACCAGCGGCTCCTCGCCGCGGTCTTCTCGGACGAAGTGCTCAGGAACAAGCGCAATACCGAAGCGGTGGAGGTGGCGCCGGGCACGCTGGTCGCGGCGCGCATCGCCGAGCACGAGCCGGAAAAGATCCAGACCTTCGACGAAGTGCGCCCGGCGCTGGAACAAAGGCTCGCGCTACGGGCGGCGGGCCGGCTCGCGGTCGAGGCGGGCAGGCGCCTCCTGTCCGAGCTCGACCAGGGAAAGAGCGTCCAGATCGCATGGAGCGCGCCACAGTTCCGCGACCGCACGGAGTTCACGGGCATTCCTGAACCGGTGGTCCGGCAGGCATTCCGCCTCGACGCCTCGAAGCTGCCTGCCTACGCCGCCGTGGAGAACCTGCAGGCCGGCTACACGCTGGTGCGGGTGAGCCGCGTCCAGGAAGCGGCGGACCTGCCGCCCCAAAAAGTCGAGGAGCTCGCGAACGCGCTGCGCCAGGTCCTGGCGCAGGAAGCGATGGCGGCCCACCTCGCGAGCATCAGGCAGAAGGTCGGCGTGACGATCAACAAGGAACTCCTGGAAAGGAAAGACCGGTGAGCAGTTGAGCGCGAATCAGGTTTCGCCGCGCATGCCGCCGACCACCGTATTGAAGCCGCAGTCGACGTAGGTGATTTCCCCGGTAATGCCGGCGGCGAGGTCGCTCAGGAGGAACGCCGCGACATTGCCCACGTCTTCGGTCGTCACGTTCCGCCGCAGCGGGGCGTTGTCCTCGACGAATTTCAGGATCCGGCCGAAGCCGCTGATGCCGGCGGCCGCGAGGGTCTTGATCGGCCCCGCCGAGATCCCGTTCACCCGGATGCCCTTCGGCCCGAGATCCTGCGCGAGGTAGCGCACCGCGGCTTCCAGGCTCGCCTTCGCCAGCCCCATCACGTTGTAGTTTGGGACGGATCGCGCTGCGCCGAGGTAGGTGAGCGTCAGCAGTGCGGCGCTGCGACCTTCCATCAGCGGCAGGCCGGCCTTGGCCAGCGCCGCGAAGCTGTAGGCGCTCACGTCATGCGCGACGCGGAACGCATCCCGGGTGAGGCTATCGAGGAAATCACCCTTCAGCGACTCGCGCGGAGCGTAAGCGATCGAATGCACGATGCCGTCCAGGCCCTTCCACTGCTTGCCGAGCTCGGCGAACAGCGCGGCGATCTCCTCGTCCCTGGCGACGTCGCAGGGAAGCACGGGCGCGCGGCCGAACTCAGCGGCGAGCTCCTCGACGCGCCGGCGCAGCTCTTCGTTCTGGTAGGTGAAGGCGAGGGTCGCCCCTTCGCGCGCCAGTGCTCGCGCAATGCCGTAGGCGATGGACCGATTGGAGAGCAGGCCGGTGACGAGGATCTTGCGGTCTTGGAGAAAGCCCATTGTTTTTCCCGTTTATGGGTCGCCCCGGCCATTATAAGGCGTGGGTCGCGGCCGGCGAGTAGTCACCCGCCACCCCTTTGGTAATATCATCGGATGCGGCCGATATTCCTGCGCGCGATATTGATCGCAACCGCTCTGGCGGCGGGTTGCAGCGGCGCGCCCTGGAACAATCCCTATCCGGCCGCCGAGGCGGGCGCCAACATCCTCTACACGTCGTTCTCGGAGCGCCCCAAGCATCTCGACCCGGTGCAGTCCTACAGCGAGAACGAGTACGTGCTGATCGCGAACATCTATCAGCCGCCGCTGCAATACCACTACTTCAAGCGTCCCTACGAGCTGGTTCCCTTTTCTGCCACGGAAGTGCCGCGCGCGCAGCTCTTCGACGCGCAGGGCCGGCGCCTGCCCGACGCGGCCGACGCGAAGCTCGTCGCCTACAGCGATTATCTGATCCGCATCCGTCCCGGCATCCTCTACCAGCCCCATCCCGCGCTCGCGAAGGACGCGAATGGCCGCTACGTGTACCACGATCTCAAGCCGGGCGCGCTCTCCGGCATCCACGCCATCGGGCACTTCAAGCTGACCGGCACGCGCGAGCTCACCGCCGGCGACTACGTGCACCAGATCAAGCGCCTCGCGCACCCCCGCCTGCACTCCCCGATCATGCAGCTGATGGGCGAGTACATCGTCGGATTGAAGGAGCTCGCGGAGGAGCTCGCCCGGGTGGAGAAGGCGATGCCGAAGGATGGGTTCCTTGACCTCACGCGCTTCGAGCTCACCGGGGCGCAGGCCCTGGACCGCTACACCTACCGGATCCGCGTGCGCGGCAAGTACCCGCAGTTCGTCTACTGGCTGGCGATGCCGTTCTTCGCGCCGATCCCGCCCGAATCCGACCGCTTCTACGCCCAGCCCGGCATGGCGGAGAGAAACATCTCGCTCGACTGGTTCCCGATCGGCACCGGCCCGTACACGCTGACGGTGAACGACCCCAACCGCCAGATGGTGCTCGAGCGCAATCCCTACTACCGGGGCGAGGTCTATCCCTCCGAGGGCGAGCCGGGCGACGCCGCGGCGGGATTGCTCCGGGACGCGGGGCAGCCGCTGCCGTTCATCGACAAGGTGGTGTTCGCGCTCGAAAAGGAGCAGATCCCGTACTGGAACAAGTTCCTGCAGGGCTATTACGACGCTTCCGGCATCGCCTCGGATACCTTCGACCAGGCCGTGCAGTTCACCGGCCACGGCGATGTCACCTTGTCGGACGACATGCAGGCGCGCGGCATCCGCCTGCAGACCTCGGTCGCGACGACCGTCTTCTACCTCGGCTTCAACATGCTCGATCCGGTGGTGGGAGGCTATGGCGAGCGCGCGCGGAAGCTGCGGCACGCGATCTCGATCGCGATCGACCAGGAGGAGATGATCTCGATCTTCCGCAACGGGCGCGGCATCGCCGCGCAAGGGCCGATTCCTCCCGGCATCTTCGGCTACCGCGAGGGAAAGGACGGCATCAATCCCTACGTATACGACTGGGCGGGCGGCGCGCCGCGGAGAAAGCCCGTCGAATACGCGAAGAAGCTGCTGGCGGAGGCCGGCTACCCGCACGGGCGCCACGCGAAAACCGGCGAGCCGCTCCTGCTCAACCTCGACACTACCGGCACCGGCCCCGACGCCAAGGCGCGCCTCGACTGGTACGCCAAGCAGTTCGAAAAGGTCGGCGTGCAGCTCGCGATCCGCGCCACCGACTGGAACCGCTTCCAGGACAAGGTGCGGAAGGGCAACGTGCAGATGTACTTTCTCGGCTGGAACGCGGACTACCCCGACCCGGAGAACTTCCTGTTCCTGCTGCACGGCGCGCAGGGCAAGGTGAAGACCTCGGGCGAGAACGCGTCCAACTACGAGAACCCCGAGTTCGACCGCCTGTTCGAGCGCATGAAGAACATGTACAACGGCCCCGAGCGGCAGGAGATCATCGACCGCATGGTCGAGATTGCGCGCCGCGATGCGCCCTGGGTCTGGAGCCTGTTCCCCAAGGACTACACGCTGCACCACGAGTGGGTCCACAACCGCAAGCCCAATCAGCTGGCGAACAACGGCCTCAAGTATCAGCGCATCGACCCCGCGCTGCGCGCCCAGAAGCGGCGCGAGTGGAACCAGCCCGTACTGTGGCCGGTGGCGCTCGGCGCCGGGCTGCTGGTGCTTTCCCTTGTGCCCGCCGTGGCCACCTACCGCCGCCGCGAGCGCCAGACGGCCAGAAAGTGACTGGTGACTCGTGACTCGTGACTGGCAATGATCTCGTACATCATCAGGCGTCTGCTGTACGCGATTCCGATCCTGATCGGGGTCAACGTCTTCACGTTCGCGCTGTTCTTCGTCGTCAACACGCCCGACGACATGGCGCGCGTGCACCTCGGCGTGAAACGCGTGACGCCTGAGGCGATCCGGAAGTGGAAGGTAGAGCGCGGGTACGACAAGCCGCTGCTCTACAACGGGGCGGCCGCCGGGGGAGGCCGGTTCACCGACACCATTTTCTTCGAGAAATCGGTGAAGCTCTTCGCCCTCGAATTCGGGCGCTCCGACCAGGGCCGCGATATCGGCTACGACATTGGCACCCGCATGTGGCCAAGCCTCGCGATCGCCATCCCGGTGTTCCTGCTCGGACTCGCCGCCTACCTTACGTTCGCGCTCACGATGGCGTTCTTTCGCGCGACCTACGTGGATTTCTGGGGAGTCGTGGCGTGCGTGGCGATGATGTCGATCTCCGGGCTCTTCTACATCATCGGCGGCCAGTATCTCGTCGGCAAGCTCCTCAATATCGTCCCGATCTCGGGCTATGACGGCGGCGCGAACGCGCTCAAGTTCCTGCTGCTGCCCGTCATCGTCGGCGTCGTCAGCGGCATCGGCGCGAACACGCGGTGGTACCGCACCATCTTTCTCGAGGAGATGAACAAGGACTACGTGCGCACCGCGCGCGCGAAGGGGCTGTCCGAGCCGCGCGTGCTCTTCCGCCACGTCCTGCAGAACGCGATGATCCCGGTCCTGACCGGCGTCGTGGCGGTGATCCCGCTGCTCTTCATGGGCAGCCTCGTCGCCGAGGCGTTCTTCGGCATCCCGGGGCTCGGCAGCTACACCATAGACGCGATCAACTCGCAGGACTTCGCGGTCGTGCGCGCGATGGTCTTCCTCGGGTCGGTGCTCTACATCATCGGCCTGATTCTCACTGATATCTCCTACACATTGGTGGATCCGAGGGTTCGCTTCGAATAACCAGCGACCGCTCACCCGGCCATGCCATTCCGATTGGTCTTTCTCTGGACGGACGTACTGGTCTACGTGCTGCTCGCGGTCGTCGCGGTCCTGGTCTGGCATATCCGGCGGCAGGAGCATCTCATGGCGCCGTGGCGCAAGGTGGCGCGCAACGCGAGCGGCATGTCGGCGGCGACCGTGCTCGCGTGCTTCATCGCGATCGGGCTCGCCGACTCGATCCATTACCGGCCCGCGATCGAGGTACAGGACGGCAGGACGATCTACGCGGTGGAAGTGTTGAGCGTCTTCGACAAGCTCGCGGCGAAGCTGCGCTCGCAGAAGGGGACGACCTACTCCTCGCCGCTCGCCACGCACCGCTATTCCAAGGAGCTGATCGAGCTGCCCGACGACCGGCAGGTGCGCGACTACCCGCGCTTGAAGTACGGCGGCGCCCACCTCGCCGACCCGGCGACGGAATGGGGCCCGGACATCGCGCGGCGCTGCCTCTACGGCATCGCCGCCGGGGCCCTGATCTGGCTGGTCATCGCGATGCTGCTCTCGGCTGTGCTCGCGCGCCGGGGCGCGGCGCACACCGGCCGCACGTGGCGCGCGATCTGGCGCGGTGAGACCGAGATACCCTGGCGCTCGATTCTCCTGACGCTCGCAGTAATCCTGGCGGTCGGGGGGCCGCTCGTCGCGCTCGCAGCCAAGTATCACGTCTTCGGCACCGACAAGGTGGGTCAGGACGTGTTCTACCAGGCGCTGAAGAGCATCCGCACGGGACTCGTGATCGGCACCCTCACGACGCTGGTGATGCTGCCGTTCGCGCTGCTGCTGGGCATCATGGCCGGCTATTTCAAGGGCTGGGTGGACGATGTGATCCAGTATCTCTACACAACGCTGTCCTCGATTCCGGGGGTCCTCCTGATCGCGGCCGCCGTGCTGATGACGCAGGTCTGGATCGAGACCCATCCCCACGTGTTCGACACCGTTCTCGCCCGCGCCGACATGCGCCTACTCTTCCTGTGCGTGATCCTCGGCGTCACCAGCTGGACCGGGCTCGCGCGGCTGCTGCGGGGGGAGGCGCTGAAATTGCGCGAGATGGAGTACATCCAGGCGGCGCACGCCTTTGCCGTCCCGCACTTCCGCATCCTCACTCGTCACATCCTGCCCAACGTGATGCACATCGTGCTGATCGCCGTCGTGATGGACTTCTCCGGGCTGGTGCTGGCGGAGGCCGTGCTCTCCTACGTCGGAGTGGGCGTCGACCCCTCGACCATCAGCTTCGGCACCATGATCAACAGCGCGCGCCTCGAGATGGCGCGCGAGCCCATCGTATGGTGGTCGCTGGCGGCGGCGTTCACGTTCATGCTGCTGCTGGTGCTTTCGGCCAACCTCTTCGCGGACGCCGTCAGGGACGCCTTCGACCCGCGCTTCAGCACGGCGCGGGGAAAAATGGGGTCAGGTTCGATTTTCCGAGCACGCCTCGGA
>JBOIEM010000197.1:0-4218 GCA_050741115.1 Burkholderiales bacterium | reverse complement strand
ACAGCGGGCTCGGCTACATCAACAAGCTGCTCGAGCTCTACCGCAACATTCCGCAGGCGGCGGCCGAGACGCCCGGGGTACCGCAGCTCGGCGAGCTGCTCACCGAGGCGGAGCAGGCGCTCAATGCGGATCGCAAGCTCGCGGAGAGCCTCAAGCGCTCCGGCAACGTGCTGCTGCCGATGCTGTTCCAGTCGCTCACCGAGCCCCAGGGCGCACCCGACCCGAAGCGGCCGCTGCCGGATTATCTACTCAGGAACAGCCTGACGTTGAAACTGAACGACCCGCTGACTCTTCCGGGGATCGGGCCGATATTCCCCATCCCGGAGCTCGGCGTCCCGGCGCTCGCCATCGGCCATCTCAACGCCAGCACCGACGTCGACGGCGCGGTGCGCGCCGAGCCGCTGCTCATCCGCCATTACGACCGGTATTTTCCGTCGCTCGCGCTGGTGACGGCGGTAAAAAGCCTCAACCTCCAGATCGCCGATATCATGCCGCGGCTGGGTGAGGCGGTGCAGCTCGGTCGTCTCACCATCCGGACCGACCCCGAGCTGCGCATGTACACCTTCTTCTATGCCGACCGCGACAGCCGCCCGGCGTTTCCGGTCGACTCGTTCTTCGACGTCTACAGCGGGAAGATTCCCGCCGCCAAGTACCAGGACAAGATCGTGCTGATCGGCGCCACCGCGGCCGGCCTCGGCACCGCCCAGGTGACGCCCATCTCGCCCGCGACCGCGCCCGTGCTCACCCTCGCGCACACCGTCTCGAGCATCCTCGGCGAGCACTTCTTCGTCACGCCCTTGTGGGGCATCGCGGTCGAGAAAGCGGTTTATCTGGTGGTTGCGCTCTACCTCATCCTGCTGCTGCCGCGGCTCCGGGCGGCGGTTGCCGGGCTGTTGAGCCTCGCGCTCGGCGGGGCGATTCTCGCCGCGCACTTCGCACTGATGGTGACCCAGTTGATGTGGCTGCAGTTGATGGCGGCGCTCACCCTGCTCGCGGTGGGCTACGCCGCGCTCATCACCAAGCGCTTTCTCGTCACCGAGCGCGGCAAGGAAAAAGCCGATATCGAGTCCGCGCAGAGCAACCGCATGCTCGGGCTCGCGTACCAGGGGCAGGGGCAGCTCGACACCGCGTTCGACTATTTCCGCAAGGTGCCGCTCGAAGACAGCATCATGGACCCGCTCTACAATCTTGCGCTCGATTTCGAGCGCAAGCGCCAGTTCAACAAGGCGGAGTCGGTGTTCCACTACATGGCGGACCACAACCCCGGGTTCCGCGATCTGTCGGCGCGCCTGAACCGCGCCAAGGCGATGTCGGAAACGGTGCTGCTGGGGGCGGGCGGCGGGCACCCCGGGGGCACGTTGATCCTTCCGGGCGGGGGCGTGGAGAAACCCATGCTGGGCCGCTACCAGGTGGAAAAAGAACTCGGCAAGGGCGCGATGGGCGTCGTCTACCAGGGGCGGGACCCCAAGATCGGGCGCGTGGTGGCGATCAAGACCCTGGCGCTCGCCCAGGAGTTCGAGCCCGACGAGCTGAAGGACGTGAAGGAGCGCTTTTTCCGCGAGGCGGAGACCGCCGGGCGCCTGACCCATCCCAACATCGTGACCATCTACGACGCCGGCGACGAGCACGATCTCGCCTACATCGCGATGGAGTTCCTCAAGGGCAGGGATCTCACTCCCTACAACAAGCCCGGCAGCCTGCTGCCGCTCGAAAAGGCGCTGTCTATCACCGCGCGCGTGGCCGAGGCGCTCGCCTACGCCCACAAGAACAACGTCGTGCACCGGGACATCAAGCCCGCCAACATCATGTACGAGCCGGCAACCGACAGCGTCAAGGTCACCGACTTCGGCATCGCGCGCATCACCGACTCCTCGAAGACCAAGACCGGCATGGTCCTTGGCACTCCTTCCTACATGTCGCCCGAGCAGCTCGCCGGCAGGAAGATCGAAGGCCGCTCGGATCTGTTCTCGCTCGGGGTGACGTTCTACCAGCTCGTCTGCGGGCGCCTGCCGTTCGAGGGCGAGTCGATGACCCAGCTCATGTTCAAGATCGCCAACGAGCCGCACGCGGACATCCGCACCCACAATCCGCAGCTTCCCGCGTGCGTGGCCGCGATCACCAACAAGGCGCTCGCGAAGGACCCGGATCAGCGGTATCAGGAGGGCGAGCAGATGGCGAGAGCGCTGCACCTGTGCCTGCAGAGCCTGCCGGGGGCGCGGAAGGCGGGGCAGGCGCAGCCCGCGCCTGCGGCCGGCTCCTCGTAGGCCCGAAGCGCGATGACCCATCCCGGTTCAATGTTCGAGGTCGTGACCGCCACCCATCCCGGGATGGTGAGGTCGCATAACGAGGACAGCCTCGCGGCCGACGCGGAGATCGGGCTGGCGGTGCTCGCCGACGGAATGGGCGGCTACAACGCCGGGGAAGTCGCAAGCGGCATCGCGGTCGAGCTGATCCGGACCGAGATGAAGAAGGCGCTCTCGAAGAAGAAGCCCGTGGAGTTCGATGGCAAAGACGCCGAGCGACTGATCCAGGCGCACGCGGCCCGCGCCAACACCGCGATCTACCATGCGTCCCAGAGCCAGCCCCAGTATTCCGGAATGGGTACGACGCTGGTGGTCGCGCTGTGGCACCACGACCAGGTGTCGGTCGGCCACATCGGCGACTCGCGCCTCTACCGGCTGCGCGACGGCGCGCTGGAACAGATCACGCGCGACCATTCTTTGTTGCAGGAACAGATAGATAGCGGCATGATTAGCCGGGAGCAGGCGCGGCATTCCCAGAACAAGAACCTGGTGACGCGCGCGGTCGGCATCGACCCGGAGGTGGAGACGGAGGTTCATACCTACTCCGTCCAGCCGGGCGATGTCTACCTGCTATGCTCGGACGGGCTGTCCGACATGGTGAGCGACGAGGATGTCCAGCTGACGCTGGCCTCGCTTGCCGCCAACCTGCCACTCGCAGCCGAGCAGCTGGTGCAGCTGGCAAACGACAGCGGAGGACGCGACAACGTTTCGGTGATACTGGTGCGAATCGCGAAGGACTACCGGGCGCGCACCGGCGTGCTGGACAGAGTGAAGGCTTGGTTCAAATGAGAGGCGGGGATACACCATGGCGAAGTTGATTCTCAGTCTGGAAGGATCGGTGATCAGGGAGGTCCCTCTCGACAAGGAGCGCATCACGATCGGGCGCAGGCCGCAGAACGACATCCAGATCGAGAACCTGGCGGTGAGCGGCGAGCACGCCTGCATCGTCACCATCCTCAACGACTCGTTCCTCGAGGACCTGGGCAGCACCAACGGCACGCTGGTGAACGGCAACCCGATCAAGAAGCACATCCTGCAGAACAACGACGTGATCGAGATCGGCAAGTACAAGCTGAAGTACGTGGTCGAGCTGGCCGCGGCGGGGCAGGCCGCGCAGGACGACTTCGAACGGACGATGGTGATGAAATCCTCGCCGGGGAGGCCGGCCGCAGCCAAGCCGGCCGCCGCTCCGACATCGCCGCCGACGGGTGCGCCACGGCCCGCGACGGGGCCGCTCACCTCTCCACCCACGCCGCCGAGGGCGGCGGCGCCAGCGGCGCCGGCAGCGCCCGCGCAGAAGCCTGCGGCGGCCGAGACGCAGCCGCTCGCCGCGCTGCAGCTGCTCACCGGGCCGAATGCGGGCAAGGAGATCGAGCTCGTCAAGAACCTGACGACTCTGGGCAAGCCGGGCCTGCAGGTCGCCGTGATCACGCGGCGCCCGCAGGGCTACTTCATCACCCACGTCGAGGGCGCGAGCTTCCCGGTGCTGAACGGCAAGGCGATCGACGCCCAGGCGCGGCAGCTGAACGATCACGACGTGATCGAGCTGGCGGGGGTGAAGATGGAGTTCTTCCTCAAGCGTTAGCGGCCGCCGCCCCCGGGACCGCGTGCTGGCAGCGATCAAAAAGCATCTCGCGCGGTTCATCATCGGCATCGTCGTGGTGCTGGTGTTTCTCGCGCACGCGATCGGCCTCGGCGGCCAGCGGCTGCCGCTGCTGGACAACCTCGAGGCGAACGTCTACGACTCGCGGCTGCGCATCACCATGCCGGGGACCCTCGACCCCCGCATCGTCATCCTGGACATCGACGAGAAGAGCCTCGCGGAGCGGGAGCAGGGGGGCGAGGGCCGCTGGCCGTGGCCGCGCGACCGGCTGGCGCTGCTCATGGACAAGCTGTTCGACCAGTACGAAGTCGC
>JBOIEM010000196.1:0-16211 GCA_050741115.1 Burkholderiales bacterium | reverse complement strand
GGAGAGCCGCCATGAGCGAGAGCGTGACGGGCGGGCGCGCGGTCGGCGCCGGTCAGGGCTGGGCATGGATCGCGGACGGATTCGGCCTGTTCAAGAAGGCTCCGGGCATCTGGATCGCGCTGGTCATCGTTCTGTTGGTGATCCTTGTCGTCCTGGCGTTCATTCCCCTGCTGGGCGCGGTCGCTACGTTCCTGCTCCTGCCCGCTTTCACCGGCGGCTTGATGTCCGGCTGCCGGACGCTTCAGGGCGGCGGCGAGCTTGAGTTGCGCCACCTGTTCGCGGGATTCGACAAGGCGCACGCCGGGAACCTCATTCTGCTGGGCGCGCTCGCGATCGGGGGCTGGGTGATCGTGATGCTGCCGGTAATCGCGATCGTCGGCGCGGGCACCCTCTTCGCCTTAATAAGCGGAGACGCGGCAGGCGCAGCCGCCATGGGCGGCAGCTTCGTGCTCGCGTGGCTGGTTGCCACTGCGCTCAGTATCCCGATCTACATGGCGCTGTGGTTTGCGCCGGCGCTGGTGGTGCTGCGCGGGATGACTGCGGTGGCCGCGATCAAGGAAAGCTTCCTGGGCTGCCTGAAGAACATCCTTCCGTTCCTCGTCTACGGCATCGTGCTGGTCGTGCTCGGCATCGTCGCCGCGATTCCGCTGGGGCTCGGCTGGCTCGTCCTGGGCCCGGTCGTAATCGCCTCGGTCTACGTCGGATACCGGGATATCTTCGGCGACACCTGAGCGCCCACGCGTACCCCCGGCGCGCCGTTGGAAGCGGCGCGCCAAGCCCTTGCGACGCCTGAACCTGAAATCCGGAAAATTCATTTACAACAATAGGTTGCACCATAAAATGAAAGCGTTTGCATAGGGTAGGGATCCCTGTATAGAATAATTTGGTTACGCTCGACCCCTGGCCGCGAGAGACCCACGACTGGAGGACTTCCATGAACATCCTGACGGAGGCGAAAAACCTCACCGCAACGAACAAGCCTGCCGGCGGGAAGGTGCGCATGACGCCGTCCGAGGCATTCATCGAGACGCTGGTTGCGCACAAGGTGAAGGATGTGTTCGGCATCGTCGGCTCGGCGTACATGGACGCGCTCGATCTCTTCCCGGGCGCGGGCATCCGCCTCGTGAGCGTTGCGCACGAGCAGAACGCCGCGCACATGGCCGACGGCTACGGGCGCGTCACCAACCGGCCGACCGTGTGCATCGCGCAGAACGGTCCCGGCATCACCAATTTCGTGACCGCGGTGGCGGCGGCCTACTGGGCGCACACGCCGATGGTGGTGGTGACCCCTGAATCGGGAAGCCTCACGGCGGGCCACGGCGGCTTCCAGGAAACGGAGCAGATGCCGATCTTCTCGAAGATCACGAAGTGGCAGGTCCACGTCAATTCACCGCTGCGCATGGCGGAGCTGGTGCACCGTGCCTTCACGATCGCGCTGCATGAACGCGGGCCGGTGCAGGTCAATATCCCGCGCGATTACTTCTACGGCGAAGGCGATTACGAGATCCTTCCCCCCCTCGTCATCGAACGCGCGGCGGGCGGGACGAACGCGCTCGGCAAGGCGGCGAAAATGCTCGCCGAGGCGAGGTTCCCCGTCATCCTCTCGGGCGGAGGCGTCGTGATGTCGGACGGCATCGACGAAGTGAAGGCGCTGGCCGAGCACCTCACCGCGCCGGTGGTGAACTCCTATCTTCACAACGACTCGTTTCCGGCGAGCCATCCGCTGTCGTGCGGCCCGCTCGGCTACCAGGGCTCGAAAGCGGCGATGCGGATCATTTCACGCGCCGACGTCGTGCTCGCGCTGGGCACGCGCCTCGGGCCGTTCGGCACGCTGCCGCAACACGGCATCGACTACTGGCCGAAGGAGGCGAAGATCATCCAGATCGACGCCGACCACCGCACGCTCGGGCTGGTGAAGAAAGTCTCGCTCGCGATCGAGGGCGACGCCAGGCTCGCGGCGCAGGAGCTGCTGACGCGCCTGAAGGCGCGCGGGGCGAGAAAGCCCGACCGGAACCGGCTCGCGGAAGTGCTCCGCGAAAAGGAAGCGTGGATCGCCGAGCTCGCCAACTGGCCCTCCCCCAACAAGAAGGGCCAGATCGGCCCGCGTCGGGCGCTCGCCCAGCTCGCGAAAGCGCTGCCGAAGAACGCCATGGTCTCGACGGATATCGGCAACGTGTGCTCGGTCGCGAACAGCTATCTGCGCTTCGAGCAGCCGCTGTCCTTCCTCGCGGCGATGAGCTGGGGCAACTGCGGCTACGCGTATCCAACGATGCTCGGCGCCAAGGTCGCGCGCCCGGAGCGCCCCGCTATCGCCTACGTCGGCGACGGGGCCTGGGGCATGAGCCTCGCCGAGGTGATGACCGCGGTGAAGGAGAAGATCCCGGCGGTGGCGGTGGTGTTCAACCACGGCCAGTGGGGTGCGGAGAAGAAGAACCAGATCGACTACTTCGACGGACGATTTGTGGGCACCCATCTCGCCAATCCGGACTTCTCGGAGGTGGCGCGCGTGATGGGGGCCGAAGGCTACCGCGTGGAGCACGAGGACGAAGTCTCCGACGCGCTCAAGGCGGCGCTGCGCTCCGGCAAGCCGTCGGTGGTCGAGATCCTGCTCACGCAGGAGCTGGGCGAGCCGTTCCGCCGCGACGCGTTCCGCAAGCCGCGCCGCCTGCTGCCCAAGTACCGCCGGTTCAGCGCCAAGGACTACCGTTGACAGGCGCTTGATCGGGAACGAGAAAAAGCCGGCCCCCATGCCGGCTTTTTTGGTGAGTGAGCGCTAACTGGGGGGTTATGCCGGCGTGGATCGAGGTCCCATACGCAAGACTGCAAAGCTGGCGGATGTCGCGCGGCTTGCGCGGGTTTCCACGGCCACCGTCTCGCGCGCGCTGACGCAGCCCGGCAAGGTCAAGGTGGCCACCGCCGCGCGCATCCGGGAGGCGGTGCAGGCGCTCGGCTACGTCGCGCACGGCGCAGCGCGGGCGCTCGCCTCGCGCCGCACCCACACCATCGGCGCCGTCATCCCGACCCTCGATAACGCGATCTTCGCCCATACCGCCCATGGACTGCAGAAGACCCTCGACGACGCGGGCTACACGCTGCTGCTCGGGAGCCACGAATTCGACGCCGAGGTGGAAGCGCGCGTGACGCGCGCCCTGATCGAGCGCGGCGTGGACGGATTGGTGCTGCTCGGCACCACGCATCATCCGAGCGTGTTCCAGATGATCGAGCTGCACCAGATCCCGTACGTCCTGACCTGGGCGCTCGATACGGCCGGGCGGCATCCGTGCGTCGGCTTCGACAATCGCGCTGCGGCGGTCCGCATCGCGCGTCACCTGCTCGACCTCGGCCACCGCGAGTTCGCGATGATCTCGGGCGTGACCCAGGGCAACGAGCGCGCGGCGGAGCGGCTCGACGGCGTGCGGCAGGCGTTTGCCGCGCGCGGGATCGCGCTTTCGCCGGGGCGGGTCGTAGAAAAGCCCTACACGCTGCGGGCGGGGCGTGAAGGTCTGCGGGAGGTCATGCGCGGATCGCCGCGGCCCACCGCGGTAGTGTGCGGCAACGATGTGCTCGCAATCGGCGCGCTCTCCGAGTGCCACGCGCAGGGGCTCACGGTTCCGCGCGATGTCTCGGTGACGGGCTTCGACGACCTCGAGATGGCCGCGGTGGTAACGCCCGCCCTCACCACCGTGCATTTCCCGACCGCGGATCTCGGCACCTACGCGGCCCGGCACCTGCTCGCCCGGCTCATGGGCAAATCCGTCGAGCGGCGCACCGAGCTGCCGGTGGAGCTGGTGGTGCGGGCGAGCACCGCGCCGCCCACACGGTAACGTCGCCCCTCACTCGCCACCCATGACTCAAGCGCTAGCGAGCAACTGCTCGATCATGCGTTCGGCCTGCGCGGCGTAGCCACCGCCGATCAGGTTCAGGTGGTTGAGCACGTGGTAGAGGTTGTAGAGGTGCTTGCGCGTCCGGTATCCGGGGTCGAGCGGAAATGTCGCGCGGTAGGCGTCGTGGAAGGACCGCGGGAAGCCGCCGAAGAGATCCGTCATCGCGAGGTCAGCCTCGCGGTCGCCGTAGTAGACCGCAGGATCGAAAATGACCGGCTCGCCCCGGGCTGTCATCGCGGCGTTGCCTGACCACAGGTCGCCGTGGAGCAGTGAGGGCTCCGGACGGTAACCTGCGAAAAACGCGGGCAGCTTCGCCATCAAGCGCTCTCCGATGGCGACCAGGCGGCCGCCGTGACCCTTCGATGCCGCGAGCTCGAGCTGAAAACCGAGCCGCCGCTCACGCCAGAAGGCGATCCAGTCGTTTGACCCGGTATTGACCTGGGGGGTCGCGCCAATCGTGTTGTCGCGGTGCCAGCCGTAGCGGGTTCCCCTCACGCGATGCATGCGCGCGAAGTTGCGCCCCAGCTCGCCCATGCTGCGGTCATCACCCGGCCGCAGCTCGAGGTGCTCGAGTACCAGCCAGCAAGCGGCCGGGGACGCGCCGTGGCAGACCGGTTCCGGAACACGGACGGTCCTCGTGCGGGAAATCTCGTCCAGCCCGGCCGCTTCGGCGGAAAACATCTCCGCCCGTTCCGGCGCGTTGAGCTTCACGAAAAAGCCGCGCCCGCCTCCGCGAATGACGTGGCATTCGTTGATGCATCCGCCGCCCGCCCCGGTGCGCGATTCGATGGTGAAGGACGCACCCGTCGCCGCCCCGATCGAGCGCTCGATCTCCCGCCAGGGGCCCATGAACCCGGAATTCAGCCGAGCGACTTGCGCGCCTTCGCGACCGCCTGCTTCACCCGGGCCGGCGCCGTGCCGCCGGGATGGCTGCGGCTCTTCAACGATCCCTCGAGCGTGAGGGCGTCGGTGACGTCCTCGGCGATTTTGGAGGAGAAGCGCTGCAGCTCGGTGAGCTTCAGCGCGGCGAGCTCGCAGTGGCGCGACTCGGCGAAGCGCACCGCCTGCGCGACCGCCTCGTGCGCTTCGCGGAACGGCACGCCTTTGCGCACCAGGTACTCGGCGAGATCGGTGGCGGTGGCGTGACCCTGCCGCGCGGCCGCGGCCATCGCCTCCCGCTGGAACTTGATGCCGCCGAGCATTTCCGCGAACACCGCGAGGCACGCCGTCAGCGTGTCGACCACGTCGAAGAGCGGCTCCTTGTCCTCCTGGTTGTCGCGGTTGTAGGCGAGCGGCTGCCCCTTCATGACCGTGAGCAGCGCCACCAGGTGGCCGTACACACGCCCGGTCTTGCCGCGGATCAGTTCCGCGACGTCGGGGTTGCGCTTCTGCGGCATGATGGAGGACCCGGTCGAGAACCCATCGGCGATCTCGACGAATCCGAAGCGCGGGTTGGCCCAGATGATGAGCTCCTCGCAGAAGCGCGAGAGATGCGTCATGACGAGCGCGGCGCAGGCGCAGAATTCGATCGCGAAATCGCGGTCGGACACGGCGTCAATCGAGTTATCGCATACCCCGTCGAAGCCGAGCTCCCGGGCGACCCGCTGGCGGTCGATCGGAAACGAGGTGCCGGCGAGCGCCGCCGCGCCGAGCGGCAGGCGGTTCACGCGCCTGCGACAGTCGCCGAGGCGCTGCGCGTCGCGCGCGAGCATCTCGAAGTACGCCAGCAGGTGATGGCCCAGGGTGACGGGCTGTGCCACCTGCAGGTGTGTGTATCCCGGCATCACCGCGTCGGCGTGCTCCTCGGCGAGGTCGAGCAGGGCGCGCTGCAGCGACTTGACGAGCGAGAGTATCTGGTCGATCGCGTCGCGGAGGTAGAGCCGCACGTCGGTCGCGACCTGGTCGTTGCGCGAGCGGGCGGTATGCAGACGCTTGCCGGGCTCGCCGGCGAGCTCGATCAGGCGCCGCTCGATGTTGAAGTGCACGTCTTCATGCGCCTCCGACCACGGAAACGCGCCGGAGTCGACCTCGGAGCGGATCTGCGCAAGCCCCTTCTCGATCGCCGCGAGATCGGCCTTGCCGATGATCCCGGCCCCCTCCAGCATGCGGGCGTGCGCGAGCGAGGCCTCGATGTCGTACGCGGCGAGCCGCCGGTCGAAGGAAACCGAGGCGGTGAAGCGCTGCACGAGACCGGTCGCGGGCTCGGCGAACCGTCCCGACCACGGCTCGCCCCGTGTCTTGTCGTTGGCGGACATGCAGGCTGCTAAAATTCAAGAATGGCGCGAAGTATAAATCAAAACGCCTACTCGGGCGCCCTGCCGAACTTCCGCAACCTCGGCATCATGCTGCGCATCCTGCTGTTCGGCAACGCGGCGGCCGCGGTGGCCGCGATCGTGAAGGGTCCCGACCTGCTCGGGACATGGCGCGAGTTCGTCGAGTCCGCTGCGCTGGTCGAGCCGCTGCTGGTGCTCTCCGTGCTGGCGCTCGCGGCGCTCTCAGGCTCCCTGCGCTTCCTTCCCTACTGGCTGGGTGCGATCGTGGTGCTGGCGCTGGAGCTCGTGCTCACCACCGCGCTCTATTTCGGGGGGCGCACGCTGCTCGGGCTGACTCCGGCGCCGCTGGAGCGCTATCTCCTGCTCGTCGCGATCACCACCCTCGCGATGCTCGCCTACTTCGACCTGCGCCGGCGCGCGCTGTCACCGTCGCTGTCCGAGGCGCGGCTGCAGGCTCTGCAGGCGCGCATCCGTCCTCATTTTCTCTTCAACAGCATCAACGCGGTGCTGTCGCTGATCCGCCAGGATCCGCGTCGCGCGGAGCTGGTGCTGGAGGACATGGCCGAGCTGTATCGCGTGCTGATGGCCGACAACCGGGAGCTGACCCCGCTCGCGCGCGAGCTCGAGCTGTGCCGGCAGTACCTCGACATCGAGCAGCTGCGCCTCGGCGGGCGGCTCCGCGTCGAATGGCAGCTCGACGCCATGCCGCGCGATGCGCTGGTGCCGCCGCTCGTGCTGCAGCCGCTGCTGGAAAACGCGGTCTATCACGGCATCGAGCCGCGCCTCGAGCCCGGCACGATCGTCATCAACATCGCCGCCGTGAACGACGAGTTGCATGCGGTGCTGCGCAATCCCTATCGCCCCGAGGGCGACCGCCACGGGGGCAACCGCATGGCGCTGGCGAACATCCGCGAGCGGCTCGCCCTGCACTTCGACGCCGAGGCGAGCCTGTCCACGCGCGCGGGCGCGGACGCCTATGAAGTCCGCATCGTCATGCCCTACGTCAGGGGCGGTGATGCGCGCGGCGCGATGCGGGAGCCGGATCATGCATGAAGCGAAGGGGCCGCTGCGGGTGGTGATCGTGGACGACGAGCAGCCGGCGCGCTCCCGCCTGAAAGAGCTCCTCGCGGACTGCGCGGCCGAGCTGCCGCTCGTGGTTGCCGGGGAGGCCGCGAACGGGCCGGCGGCGATCGAGCTGCTCGCCGCCGACCCGGCGGACGTCGTGCTGCTCGATGTCCGCATGCCGGAGATGGACGGCATCGAGGTCGCGCAGCACCTGCGGAAGCTCGACCGGCCGCCGGCGGTGGTGTTCGCGACCGCCTACGATGCCTACGCGATCCGCGCCTTCGAGGTGCACGCGGTCGACTACCTGCTCAAGCCGATCCGGCTGGCGCGCCTGAAGGAAGCGCTGGCCCGCGCGGTTGCAGCGCCGCGGGCCGAGGCGCTGGATGCGATCGCGCGCACCGCGCGCACGCACCTCTCGGCACAGGAGCGCGGGCGCGTCCACTTGATCCCCGTGAAGGACGTGATCTATCTCAAGGCCGAGCTCAAGTACGTGACGGTGCGGACCGCGGCGCGGGAGTACCTGATCGAGGAGGCGCTGACCAAGCTCGAGGAGGAATTCGGCGAGCGCTTCGTGCGTGCCCACCGCAACTGCCTGGTGGCGCGCGCGGCCGTGCGCGGCTTCGAGCGCACGATGAAGGAGGGCGAGGCGCACTGGGAAGTGCTGCTGAACGGGGTGGAGGAGCGCATTGCGGTGAGCCGCCGCCTGCAGCACATCGTGCGCGAGTTCGGAAAAGGCGGGCGCACTCCCGGATGACGCGAGCGGAAGCGCCGCGGCGCATCGTGATCGCCTCGCGCGAATCGGCGCTGGCGCTGTGGCAGGCGCGCCACATTGCGTCGAGGCTCGCGGCACTGTGCCCGCGCACGGAAATCGGCATCCTCGGTCTTACCACGGAGGGCGACCGCCAGCTCGACGCTTCGCTCGCGCGCATCGGCGGCAAGGGGCTGTTCATCAAGGAGCTCGAGGAAGCGCTGGCGGGCGGGCACGCGGACATCGCCGTGCACTCGGTGAAGGATCTGCCGATGACTCTCGCCCGGGAATTCGCGCTGGCGGCGGTGAGCGAGCGCGAGGACCCGCGCGACGCGTTCGTCTCGAGCCGCTTCGCCGACCTCTCCGCGCTGCCCGCGGGCGGGCGCGTCGGCACTTCCAGCTTGCGCCGCGAATGCCAGCTGCGGGCGCGCTACCCCGGCCTGCGGATCGAGCCGCTGCGCGGCAACGTCACCACCCGGCTGCGAAAGCTCGACGCGGGCGACTACGACGCCGTGATTCTCGCCGCCGCGGGGCTGAAGCGCCTGGGGCTGGAGGAGCGCATCACGCGCCTGCTCCCGCCGACAGAGAGCCTGCCGGCGCCCGGACAGGGCGCGCTCGGGGTGGAGTGCCTTGCCCGCCGCACCGACCTCCTCGACGCGCTCGCCGCGCTCAACCATCCGGCCACGGCGCGATGCGTCGCCGCCGAACGAGCGTTCTCGCGCGCGCTTTCGGGTAGCTGCTACGTTCCGCTCGGGGCCTATGCGGAAGCGGAGGGCA
This sequence comes from Burkholderiales bacterium, assembly GCA_050741115.1. GTDB lineage: Bacteria > Pseudomonadota > Gammaproteobacteria > Burkholderiales > SG8-41 > SG8-41. The sequence goes on along the minus strand of JBOIEM010000196.1, from coordinate 7,464 downwards.
GGGAGCTGCGGCTGCGCGGGTTCGTCGGCACGCCCGACGGCTCGCGCGTGGTGCGCGGCGAGCTGAAGGGGCCGGAGCGCGATCCGGAGGCGCTCGGCGCCACGCTGGCGAAGGCACTGCAGGCCCAGGGCGCGGGCGAAATCCTGGCGGAGCTCGAGCGGCAGGCTGCCGCGCGGTGAGGCGCAGTAATGAAGGGTCGCCCTCTCAGGGGGAAAAACATCGTGGTGACGCGGCCGGTGCACCAGTCGCAATCACTCGCACGCCTGATCAGCAACGCCGGCGGCCGCGCGATCCTGTTTCCGGCGATCGAGATTCGCGACATCGAGGACCTCGAGCCGTTCGCTCGGCTCGTCGATCGACTCGAGGAGTTCGACCTTGCGATCTTCGTGAGCCCGAACGCGGTCGAACGGGCGATGAGCCTGATCCGCGCGCGCCGCAGCTTTCCGCCCCGGCTCCGGGTCGCGACCGTCGGCGGCGGCAGCGTGAGGGCGCTCGAGCGCTTCGGGATAACCGGGATCCTCGCCCCGCAGGGCCGGTTCGACAGCGAGGCGCTTCTCCAATTGCCGGCGCTGTCGGCGGTGAGCGGCCAGCGCGTGGTGATCTTTCGTGGGGAGGGCGGGCGCGAAGTGCTCGGCGAGGTGCTGCGCGGGCGCGGTGCGGTGGTCGAGTACGCCGAGTGCTACCGCCGCGCCCGGCCCGAGCTCGACCCGGCGCCGCTCTTGCAGGCTTGGTCGAGCCCGGGGATCGACGCGATCATCGCCACCAGCCGCGAGGGCCTGCGCAATTTCGCCGACATGATCGGGCCGTCGGGGCGCGAGCGGCTGCCCGACACGCCGGTCTTCGTGCCGCACCCGCGGATCGCCGAGGCCGCGCACGCGCTGCGGGTGCGCAGGGTGATCGTGACCGGCCCGGGCGACGAAGGGATGCTCGCCGGGCTCACCGCCTGTTTCGGTGCGCAGCGCTGAGGCGGCCTAGCGGTCGAAGCCGGCGTCCTGGTACGACTCCGGGTAGCCGAGCGGCTCGACGTGCGTCAGCACCGCCGCGTCGGGGAGCGCCGCGCGAATGTCCTTCTCGACGTCGTGCGCGAGCTCGTGACCATGCGCGACGGTCCAGTTCGCCGGCACCAGCACGTGCAGGGTGACGAACGAGCGGGCCCCGGCCTGGCGCGTGCGCAGGGCGTGGAAGTCGATGCCCCGCGCGCGGTAGGGCTCGAGAGCGCCCTCCAGCGCCCGCATTTTGTCGGGGGGCAGTGCGCGGTCGAGCAGCCCGTGGATCGAGCGCTGCATCAGCCGGTAGCCCGACCATACGATGTTGGCGGCAACCGCCAGTGCGATCAGGGGATCGAGCCGCTCCCACCCGGTGAGCCAGACCGCGCCGACGCCGGCGACGACGCCTGCGGAGGTCCAGACGTCGGTCATGAGGTGCCGGGCGTCCGCCTCGAGCGCGATCGACCGGTAAAGATGGCCGGCCTGGTACAACCGGCGCGCGACCATGTAGTTGATGAGCGAGGCGGCCGCCGAAACGGCGAGCCCGGCTCCGACATGCTCGAGCGCGCGCGGCGTGATGAGGCGGTCGACCGCGGCAAAGCCGATGGCGAGGGCCGCGATCAGGATCAACGTGCCTTCCAGTCCGCTCGCGAAGTATTCCGCCTTGGTATAGCCGAACGCGTGGTCCTCGTCGGGAGGGCGGGCGGCGACGCTGATCATCGCCATCGCCACGGTGGCGCCCGCGAAGTTGATGGCTCCCTCGATGGCGTCGGAGAGCAGCCCAACCGAATCGGTAAGCCACCACGCCAGCGTCTTCAGCGCGATGGTCGCCACCGCGGCGGCGATCGAAAGGGCTGCGAACTTGAGGGCGCCGGGGCGCGACATGGAATGGTCGTAGGGGTCAGCCCGACGCCGGCGCGGCGGGGGTAAAGGAGTCGGAGAAGAACTCGTCGTCGGGGAGGCCGCACTTCGAGGTGAAATCGCGATACGCGGCGTCCACCATCACCGGTGCGCCGCAGGCATAAACCTGATGGCCGGAAAGATCGGGGAAGTCCTCCATCACGGCACGATGCACGAACCCGGTGCGCCCGGACCAGTGGTCCGACGCCGGGGCGTCCGAAAGCACCGGCACGTAGCGCAGCTTGCCGGCCCGGTGCCAGCCTTCGGGGAGCTCGTGCAGGTAGAGATCGGCGCGGACCCGGCAACCCCAGTAGAGCGTCATGGGGCGGCTGACTCCCGTGTGCAGCACGTGCTCGACGATCGCCTTGATCGGCGCAAAGCCGGTTCCGCTCGCGACGAGGACGATAGGTTTCGCGCTGTCCTCGCGCAGGAAGAACGTGCCGAACGGGCCTTCGAAGCGGATGATGTCCTTCTCCTTCATGACGTCGAAGACGTGCCGGCTGAACGGCCCGCCGTAATCCCTGAGGTGAAGTTGAAGGACGCCGTCCTCGTGCGGGGCGTTCGCCATCGAGAAGCTGCGGCGGGTGCCGCCGCGCAGCATGAGGTCGATGTACTGGCCGGCGAGAAACCGCAGCCGCTCGTTGGCCGGCAGCTTGAGATCGAGCAGCATGACATCGGGCGCGGCGCGCTGCATCCTCACCACGCGGGCCGGCAGCATCTTGATCTGGATGCCGGCCACGGCGGCGCCGATCTCGCGGCACTGGATCGTGAGATCAGCGAGCGGTTTCGCCTGGCAGAACAGGGCCATTCCGGCGCGCTTCTCCGCCTCGGTCATGGCGTGCTCCTGGTAGGTGCCGTAATTCACGGACCCTTCCAGCAGCCGCCCCTTGCAGGTGCCGCAGACGCCGCTGCGGCAACCGTAGGCGATGACGATGCCCTCACGCAACGCGGCGGCGAGCACGGTCTCGCCGTCGTTGACGGTGAACGTGTGCCCGCTCGACTGGATCGTGACGGTGTGGGGCATATTTGCCTGGCGAAGCGTGACTCGTGATTCGTGAGTCGTGACGGGCGCGGCCCGCTTCGAGCTAGAATTGTGGCATGAGGCGCCTGCTCGTCATCGGCTTCGGCGACATCGCCGAGCGCATGGTTCCGCTCACCGCGGGGCGCTGGCGCGTGTACGCGCTCGTTCGCGATGCGCGGCGTCACGCGCTGCTGCGCGCTCTCGGCGTGACGCCGGTGCGGGGCGACCTCGACCGCCCTCATTCGCTCGCGCCGCTTGCCGGGCTCGCTCACGACGTGGCGCACCTCGCGCCGCCGCCGGATCGCGGCGCCCTCGACACGCGCACCGCTCACCTGATCGCCGCGCTGGCGAAGGGCGGCAGTCTACCACAGCACCTGGTCTACGTTAGCACCAGCGGCGTCTATGGCGACTGCGGCGGAGCGCTGGTGGCCGAGACGCGACCGCCGCGGCCGCAGACCGAGCGCGCGCGGCGCCGCGCCGATGCCGAGCGCCAGTTGCGGGAGTGGGGCCGGCGCAGCCGCGTGCGCGTCTCGATCCTGCGCGTGCCGGGGATCTACGCGGCGGACCGCCTGCCGCTCGCGCGTCTCGAGCGCGGTACGCCGGCGCTGAATCCGGAGGAGGACGTCTACGTCAACCACGTGCACGCCGACGATCTCGCGCGCATCGTGGTCGCGGCGCTTCACCGCGGCGCCCCGGGCCGCGTCTACAACGCGGCCGACGAAGCCCCGACCCGCATGGGGGATTACTTCGACCTGGTGGCCGAGCGCTGCGGGCTGCCGCGCCCGCCGCGGGTGAGCCGCGCGGAGGCCGACCGGCTGGTCGCCGGAAGCCTGCGCACGTTCATGAGCGAGTCGCGGCGGCTCGTCAACCGCCGCCTCAAGGAGGAGCTGCGACTGAAGCTGCGTTACCCCACGGTACTCGACGGCATCAGCGCGGCCGCGCGGAAGCATGGATGACACGGTCATCGTCCTCACCAGCCTGCCGGACCGCGAGGCGGCGGTCCGGCTCGCCCGCGAGCTGGTCGCGAAGCGGCTCGCGGCCTGCGTCAACGTGCTCGCCGAATGCACGTCGGTCTACCGCTGGAAGGGCGCGATCGAAGATGCCCGCGAGGTGCCGGTCCTCATCAAGACCCGCGGCGCCCGCTTTGCCGAGGTGCAGGCCGCCATCCGCGGCCTCCATCCCTATGAACTTCCGGAAATCATCGCGGTCCCAGTGGTGCGCGGTTTCGACGACTACCTGCAATGGGTCGCGGACGAGACCAGCATTTCCATCGGCTGACCCCACCACCCAGGTATCGCGCCGCGCAGGCCTCCAATGCGCCTCGTCCTGATCGTCCTCCTGGCGATTTCGGGCCTCGCCCGCGGAGCCGAGCCGGAGCTGCTCGAGCCGGACCAGGCGTTCCGTTTCGCCGCGCGCCTGAAGGGCACGCGCTCGATCGAGGTGACCTACCGGATCGCGCCCGGCTATTACATGTACCGGGACAAGTTCCAGTTCACGCTCGCCCCGGCGGGCGCGAAATCCGGCGCGCCGCAATTGCCGCCGGGCAAGAAGCACCGCGACGAGTTCTTCGGCGAGGTCGAGACCTATCGCGGCAATCTCAGCATCCTGCTGCCATTCGAGCTTGCCGATGCGGGCGTGCCGGCGATACAGCTTACGGCGGTCTCGCAGGGCTGCGCGGACATCGGCGTTTGCTACGTGCCACATGAGCAGAAGGCCGAGCTGCGACTCGCGTCGCTCAGCGCGGGCGCGACGCGCAGCGACGCCGCATCGGGGCTCATTTTCGGAGCCGACCCGGGAGCGGACGACACGCGCATCGCCCGGGTGTTCGGAGGGGGGTTCTGGCTCGTGATCGCGAGCTTCTTCGGTTTCGGGCTGCTGCTTTCGTTTACGCCCTGCGTGCTGCCGATGGTGCCGATCCTCTCCAGCATCATCGTGGGCGCCGGGCACCCCGTCAGCAAGTCGAAGGGCTTCATGCTCGCGGCCGTCTACGTGCTCGGCATGGCAATCACCTATGCGGTCGCGGGGGTCGCGGCGGGACTGTCCGGGGCCATGCTCTCGGCGGCGCTGCAGAATCCATGGGTGCTGGGCGCGTTCGCGCTGGTGTTCATCGCCCTCGCCCTCGCCATGTTCGGCTTCTACGAGCTGCAGCTGCCGGTGGCGCTGCAGAAGCGGCTCGCCGACGCGAGCAACCGGTTCCATGGAGGGCACGCGGTGGGCGTTTTCGTGATGGGCGTGCTTTCGGCGCTGATCCTCGGACCGTGCGTGGCCGCTCCGCTGGCGGGGGCGCTGCTCTACATCGGCCAGAGCCGGGATGTCATGCTCGGCGGATCGGCGCTGTTTGCGATGGCTCTCGGCATGGGCGTGCCGCTGCTCGCGGTGGGGGCCTCGGCGGGGGCGCTGATGCCGAAGGCGGGTCCGTGGATGGAGACGGTGCAGCGCGGCTTCGGCACCGTGCTGCTCGGGATGGCGATCTACCTCGTGTCGCCGTTCCTGCCGGTGTCGGTCCAGATGTTCCTGTGGGCGGCTCTGCTGATCGTGACCGCGATTTACCTGCGCGCCATCGATCCCCTGCCCGCCGCCGCGCACGGTTTCCAGCGATTCAGCAAGGCCGTCGGCGTCATCGCGTTGATCGCGGGTCTGGCCTACCTCGTGGGAGCGCTCTCGGGCGGGCGCGACATCCTGCAGCCGCTCTCGGGCCTGCGCGTCACGGCAGCCGGCGGCGCTTCGTCCGCGACGCCGTTCGAGCGCGTCAACAACATCGCCGCGCTCGATGACCGCATCCGGGCCGCCGCGGGCCGGACGGTGATGCTCGATTTCTACGCCGACTGGTGCATCTCCTGCAAGGAGATGGAGCGCTATACCTTCAGCGACGAGCGGGTGCGGGCCCGTTTCGGGGAGATGGTGCTGTTGCAGGCCGACGTCACCGCGAACAACGCCGAGCACGCCGCGCTGCTCAGGCGCTATCGCCTGTTCGGCCCGCCGGGCATCGTTTTCTTCGACCGTGGCGGCCGCGAGATCCAGGGCCTGCGCGTGATCGGGTTTCAGCCCGCCGACCGCTTCGTGGCGGTGCTCGACCAGGCGTTGGGCTTCCGGCGATGAAGGCGCGCGCCCTCGCGCTACTGGTCGGCGTGGCGACCCTGTCCGCCGCGGCGGGCGTCGGATATCACCTGTGGTCGCGGGGGGGCGGCACCGGCCGGGGCCTGGATCCGTCGGAGGTGGTGGAGCGGGTGCTCGAGGCGCGGGTCGTCGACGTCAAGGGCGCGGTCCAGAGCCTCGAGCAATGGCGTGGCCGCGTGCTGGTGGTCAACTACTGGGCAACCTGGTGCGCCCCGTGCCGCGAGGAGATCCCGGTGTTCGTCCGGATGCAGGAGCGCTACGGGAGCCGGGGGCTGCAGTTCGTCGGCATCGCCATCGATCAGCCGGACAAGGTGGCCGAATTCGCCCGCGAGTTCGGGATCAACTATCCGCTGCTGCTGGGCGGCATCGAAACGATCGAGCTGATGCGGCAGGCTGGAAACCGGGCCGGCGTCCTGCCCTATACGTTGGTGATCGACCGCAAGGGGAACCTGGTGAGCGGCGAGCCCGGCGGGCTGAAGGAGGCCAGGCTGGAAAACCTCATCCGGCCCCTGCTTTGACCGCTATCTCCGAGTAATTTTTGGGATAATTGGGCTATCTTCGTCTAAAACAGATGATCTGGTATTGAAACGGCCCGGCGGCGGCACCTTGAATATCATGGGGTTATGGCCGATGCGGGCGGGCATCCGGGTGGCTCAAGCCTGGCGGGGAGGCGCCTACAGGGGGGTCGTCCGAGAGCGAATCATCCCGCTGTAACTTCGGCCAACTAATCGACAATTTCGTCCAATTTTGGCAAACTCCGTCGGATCATCATTCGCGGAGCGGACCCGGCTGGGCTTCCAGAAGGGTCCGTGACTTCGGTCACGGCACCATCATGCCCGGCGCCAAGAACATCCTGGTCATACACGGCCCCAATCTGAATCTCCTGGGTGCGCGGGAGACCAGGCACTACGGGACGGACACGCTGAGGGCAATCGATTCCCGCCTCGGGCGGCGCGCGAAGTCGGCGAGGGTGCGGCTTGCGACCTTTCAGAGCAATTCCGAGGCGCAGCTGGTGGAGCGCGTCCAGCAGGCCCGCGCCGAAGGAGTGGACTTCATCATCATCAATCCGGCCGCCTATACCCACACCAGCGTGGCGCTGCGCGACGCGCTCGCGGCGGTCGGAGTCCCGTTCGTCGAGGTGCATCTGTCGAACGTGTTTGCGCGGGAGTCCTTTCGCCGCGAGTCGTACTTCACCGACATCGCGGTCGGCATCATCAGCGGGCTCGGCGCCCGGGGCTACGAGCTCGCCCTGGAGTTCGCCCTGCAGCATTCCGGGAAGAAGGGCTAGGGCATGGACCTCCGCAAAGTGAAGACGCTGATCGATCTGGTGCAGCAGTCTGGCATCGCGGAGCTCGAGATCACCGAGGGCGAGGAAAAGGTCCGGATCAGCCGTGGCGTGACCGGCGTGCAGCAGGCTGCGGCGGCGACACAGGTCGTGGC
>JBOIEM010000195.1:0-12870 GCA_050741115.1 Burkholderiales bacterium | reverse complement strand
TTTTCATTCCTGTCGAGGAAAGGGGAACTGAATGGAGAACATCGAGCAACGCGTCAAGAAAATTGTTGCCGAGCAGCTGGGTGTCAACGAGGCGGACGTCAAGAACGAGTCTTCGTTCGTCAACGATCTCGGCGCGGACTCGCTCGACACCGTGGAGTTGGTGATGGCGCTCGAGGAAGAATTCGAGACCGAGATACCAGACGAGGAAGCCGAGAAGATCGCCACCGTCCAGCAGGCAATCGACTATATCAAGGCCCACGGGAAGTCCTGACGCCGATCCCGGTCCGGAGCGAATTTGTCCAGGCGCAGAGTCGTCGTCACCGGGCTCGGCATCATCTCCCCGGTCGGAAACGGGGTGGCTGAAGCCTGGAAAAACATCCTTGCCGGCACATCGGGCATCACCCGCATCACGCGTTTCGACGCTTCCGCATTCACCTCGCAAATCGCCGGCGAAGTGAAGGGCTTCGACCCGGCTCAGCACCTTTCGGCGAAGGAAGCGCGCCGCTTCGATACGTTCATCCACTACGGCCTTGCGGCGGCGATCGAGGCGATCACGGACGCGGGGCTCGATTTCGAGCGCGAGCGGCGCGAGCAAGTCGGCGTATGCATCGGTTCCGGCATCGGCGGGCTGCCGTTGATCGAGGATACGCACAAGGCGGTGCTGGCGAGCGGCCCGCGCAAGATTTCCCCCTTCTTCATCCCCGGCTCGATCATCAACCTCATCGCCGGGCAGCTTTCCATCATGTACGGCCTCAAGGGCCCGAACCTCGCGCTGGTCACGGCGTGCACGACCGCCAATCACTGCATCGGCGACGCCGGGCGGCTGATCGAGTACGGCGACGCCGACATCATGGTCGCAGGCGGATCCGAAGCGTGCGTGTCCCCGCTCGGTCTCGGGGGATTCTGCGCGGCGCGCGCGTTGTCTTCGCGCAACGACGAGCCGGCGGCGGCGAGCCGGCCGTGGGACCGGGACCGCGACGGTTTCGTGCTCGGAGAGGGCGCCGGCATCCTGGTGCTCGAGGAATACGAGCACGCGCGCAAGCGCGGGGCGAGAATCTACTGCGAGCTCGCCGGCTACGGCATGAGCGCGGATGCGCACCACATCACGGCTCCCTGCGAGGACGGCGAGGGCGCGGTGCGGTGCATGGCCAACGCGCTGAGGAACGCGGGGCTGAATCCTAAGCAGGTGGACTACATCAACGCTCACGGCACCTCGACCCCGCTCGGCGACGTCGCCGAAACGGTGGCGGTCAAGAACTGCTTCGGCGATCACGCGCGCATGCTCGCCATCAGCTCGACCAAGTCCATGACCGGGCACCTGCTCGGCGCGGCGGGGGGAGTCGAAGCGGTATTCTCCGTGCTGGCGGTGCGCGAGCAGGTGGCGCCGCCGACGATCAACCTCGCCAACTCCGACCCGCAATGCGACCTCGATTACGTCCCGAACGCCGCGCGGCGGATGAAGATCGACGTGGCGGTCTCGAATTCGTTCGGTTTCGGCGGCACCAACGGCAGCCTGGTCTTCCGGCGGGTTTGAGCGCCGCCCGCAGGTCGGGCGCATGCGCATGAGGCCGAGCCGACGGAGCGTCCAAGTCCTGCGCGCGCTGCTCGGCGCCGCCGCCGCGGCCGCGCTGCTGTTCGCCTCGGCGTTCGCCTGGTACGCGACGGCCGAGATCACCACCGCGCCGTTGCCGCTCCAGTTCAGCATCAAGCCGGGCAGCACCTTGCGGGGCGCAGCCCGCGAAATGGAGCAGGCCGGGGTGCTGCGCCGGCCCGCGCTCTTTGTCCTGATGGCGCGACTGCTCGGCGAAGCGCGGACGATCAAGGCGGGAAACTACGAGCTCGGCGAGCCGGTCACGCCCTATCACCTGCTGCAGAAGATCGTGCACGGCGACGTGACGCAGGCCGCCGTCCGCTTCGTCGAGGGCTGGACCTTCAGGCAGATGCGCAGGGTGCTCGACGAGCACCCGGGCCTGGCGCATGCCACCCACGGGCTCAGCGACGAGGAGCTCCTGCAGCGCCTCGGCGCCGGGGAATCCTCGCCCGAGGGGCTGTTCTTCCCCGACACCTATCATTTCGCGAGCGGCAGCAGCGATCTCAGGGTCCTCGCTCGCGCGTACCGTCTGATGCGGTCCCACCTCGAGGCGCAGTGGTCGGCGCGCGCACCCGATCTCCCGCTAGCGGCGCCCTACGAGGCGCTCATACTCGCTTCGATCGTGGAGAAGGAAACCGGCAGCGAAGAAGATCGGCCCCTGATTGCCGCGGTTCTCGTCAACCGGCTGCGCAAGGGCATGTTACTGCAGGCCGATCCCACCGTTATCTACGCGCTGGGAGAGAGCTTCGACGGCAATCTCCGCAAGCGCGATCTGCTGGCGGACGGCCCCTACAACACCTATACCCGCGCCGGGCTGCCGCCGACGCCGATCGCGACGCCCGGGCTCGCCTCGCTCGCCGCGGCTCTCAATCCTCCCGCGAGCGACGCGCTGTACTTCGTTTCGCGCGGCGACGGCACCTCGCATTTCTCGCGCACGCTGGGAGAACACGAGCGCGCCGTGACAAAATATCAGCGCTCGGGACGACGCTGATGCGCGGCCGGTTCATCACCCTCGAAGGCATAGACGGCGCAGGCAAGAGCAGTCACCTGCACGGGATCGCCCGCTTCCTCCGCGGCCGCGGCATCCGGGTCAAGGTAACGCGAGAGCCGGGGGGAACGCCAATGGGGGAACGGCTACGCCGGCTGGTGCTGGAGAGCCGGCAGCGGCTGCACGCGGAAACCGAAACGCTCCTGATGTTCGCGGCGCGCCGCGAGCACCTCGCGAAGGTCATCGGGCCGGCGCTGGAACGGGGAATCTGGGTCGTGTGCGACCGCTTTACCGACGCCACCTACGCGTATCAGTCGGGGGGGAGCGGCGTGCCGTGGGAGAGGATCGAGACCCTGGAGCGCTGGGTGCATCCGGGCCTGAAGCCCGACCTCACCCTGCTGTTCGACGTCAGCCCCGCGACCGGGCGGCAGCGGACCGGGCGCAAGCGCAAGCTGGACCGCTTCGAACGCGAGCAGGAGGCATTCTTCGGGCGTGTGCGCGATGCCTATCTCCGGCGCGCCCAGACCGACGCGGGGCGTTTCCGGGTCCTCAATGCCCAGGAAAGCCCTTCCAGAGTTAAGAAAGAGCTTGAGGAGATACTTTCAAGCATCTGTTAAGAATGACTTATCCTTGGCATTCACCGTTGTTCGAAGCCCTGCTGGCGCGCGTGGGCCGCTTGCCTCACGCAATGCTGCTGCGCGGGCGTGAAGGCATCGGCAAGCTGGCGTTCGCCGAAGCGCTTGCGCGGGCGCTGCTGTGCGAGAGGCGGCGACCGGAAGAGTATGCCTGCGGGAATTGCCCGGCCTGCAACTGGATGGAGCAGGGCAGCCATCCGGACTTCCGCAGGCTCGAGCCTGAGACTTCCGCCGAGGCAGGCGAGGCGGAGGAGGGGGGCGAGCGCAAGGGCAGCTCGCAGATCTCCATCGACCGGGTGCGGAGCCTGACCGATTTCATCCATGTCTCGAGTCATCGCGGCGGCGCAAAAGTCGTGCTGATCCATCCGGCCGAGACGCTCAACGTGAATGCCGCCAACGCATTGCTGAAGAATCTGGAGGAGCCGCCGCCGCAAACCTATTTCGTGCTGGTGGCGCACCGCTGGCACCAACTGCTGCCAACGATACGGAGCCGGTGCGAGCAGGTTGTGCTCGCGGCCCCGTCGCGCGAAGTGGCGCGGGGCTGGCTCGAGACACAGAAGTTGCGCGATGCCGAGCTCGCGCTCGCGCATGCGGGCGGCGCGCCTCTGGTGGCGCTCGCGTTCGACGAGGACTACTGGCGGCAGCGGCAAGCGCTGCTCGCGGCGATCACGCGTCCCGGTTTCGACGCCCTCGCCAGCGCCGAGCGCATGCGCGAAACCGCGCCCCGGCTGGTCCTCGCCTGGCTGCAGAAGTGGGTGTTTGACCTGGTCAGCCACAAGGTGACGGGCAGGGTGCGCTATAACCCGGACTACTCGGACGCGATCGCGGCGACCGCCGGGCGCCTCGATCTGATGGAGGCGCTGCGTTTTCAGAGGCAGGTGGTGGGCCTGCAGCGCATCGCCTCCCATCCCCTGAACGCGCGGCTGTTCCTCGAGCACCTGTTGCTCGAGTACGGCGCGCTGCTGCGCCGGGGCGCCGCCACGCCGGCTGCCTGATCCCCTCGGTGCGCCCGATGCTGGTCGATTCCCATTGCCACCTCGACTTTCCGGATCTGGCCGGAAAAGTGGACGAGGCGCTGGCGCTGATGCGCGAGAACGGGGTCATGCACGCGCTTTGCGTGAGCGTTACGCTCCAGGACTTCCCTCAGGTGCGGGCACTGGCCGAGCGTCACCCGCAACTTACCGCTTCGGTCGGAGTACATCCCGATTACGCGGATGTGCCTGTGGTGACGGAAAAGGAGCTGGTGGCTCTGGCGAATCACCCCAAGGTCGTGGCGATCGGCGAGACTGGCCTTGACCATTACCGGATCAAGGGCGGAGCCGACTGGCAGCGCGAGCGCTTTCGCACTCACATCCGCGCGGCGCGCGCCTGCCGCAAGCCGCTCATCATCCACATGCGGGACGCGGCCGAGGACACGCTTCGCATCATGCGCGCGGAGCGCGCTTCGGAAGTCGGGGGTGTCATGCACTGCTTTACCGGCACCTGGGACGTCGCACAGGCTGCGATGGACCTGGGCTTCTGGATCTCGTTCTCGGGCATCGTGACCTTCAAGAACGCCGCGGCCCTCAGGGAAGTTGCGCGGCGAGTACCCCTGGAACGGATGTTGATCGAAACCGATTCGCCGTTCCTTGCCCCGGTGCCATACCGCGGCAAGACCAACGAGCCCGGCCTGGTCAAGTACGTGGCGGAGGAGATTGCGCGCCTAAAGGAGGTGTCACTGGACGAGGTCGCCGCCGCCACCAGCGCGAATTTCTTCCAGCTCTTCAAGGTTGACGCCGGCAGCTCATCAGCGCGGTATTGAGCCGGCGTCCGGATGGACCCCAAGCGGGCTTGAGCCTCCGCACAGGAGTGGGCTGGTTGCCACATGCTGGGGCCGCACCGGCATGCCTGTATATGCGTATAATGTATATTATGTCAAATATCCCGTGATCAATGGGCAAACCACCCACCATCCATTCCGGGATTAGGCCTGCAGCACCCCTGCCCGCCAGCCAGATCGGCTCGCTTTAGGCCGGGGTATCCGATCCGCCACTCGTCGAGCCGAGGCGGATCCGGATCGCCTCGAGCTCGGCCTGCGCCTTGAGCGCGGCGAGGTTCGCTTCCTCGAGCGGCGTGAGGTCATGGATGATCAGGAGGTAGCCGGCGTCCGCGCCCTCCTGATTCCTGAGCGAAATGATCGAGCTCCGGCAGTGGAGCCGCACCCCACCCTTGCGTATCCGCCACGCTTCCTGCCCCGCCCTGCCGGAGAATCGCGCCTGGTCCATCAGGCGCTCCGGATACCTGGCGAGAATGTCTTCCTTGGTGAAGAACCGCGAGTAGCTCTGGCCCACGATCTCCGCCGCGGAGTATCCGAGCAGCCGCTCCGCCCCGGTGTTCCAGCCCCTGACCGCGCCGCTGCCATCGAGCTGGCACACGGCGAAGTCGGTGATGCAGTCGGTCATCAGCTGATAGCGCTGCTCGCACAGGTATTGCGCTTCGCGAATCGGCTCGAACCGTCGGATTTCCTCTCTCAGCGCCTCGGCCTCGCGGGTGACGAGCTTCAGGCGCTCGACCTGCTCCTTCAGCGAGCCCACCATGAGCGCGATCACCGGGCAGGCGACCACGATCACCATCATCTGCCGCCATTCGAGCTCGGAATAGCGGAACGGATATAGCGGGTGCGAAAAGATGACGAACGAGCAGAAGAGCACGATCGCCGCGCTCAGCATGCCGGCCGTGCCGCCCGCGAGGTAGGTCGAGGCGGCGACGGTGAACAGCAGCAGCAGGCCGGGGTCCGCGATGGCGCCCATCTTGCGCCACAGAACCGCCACGATCAGCACGGACAGCAGCGTAATGAGGCCCGATCCCAGATACCGCACCCAATCGGACGACCGTCCCAGCAGCGTACCGGCGACCCATTCCTGCAGAGGCATAGCCTTTCGAGCCTTTTTTAACGACGATTTTTCGTCATGGCGCGCAAATAGGCGGACACTCGGGCCCGTAATGGCCCGTGTCCGCGGCAACTAGGAGAGGCTACGCAATAAAGATGCCAGTGCGCTGGCAGGCGCCGCGTGCCTGGAGGGCTAGGGCTTTCAGGTGCGTTCGAGTATCGCCGCCATGCCCTGCCCACCCCCAATGCACAGGCTGACAAGGGCGTAACGGCCACCCGTGCGGTGAAGCTGGCGCGCGGCGGTGAGCGCGAGGCGCACGCCCGACGCCCCGAGAGGATGGCCGACTGCGATCGCGCCGCCGTTGGGATTGACTCGGCTGTCGTCGAACGCGATGCCGAGCCCCTTGAGGCAAGCGAGCACCTGCGCGGCGAACGCCTCGTTGATCTCGATGATGTCCATATCCTTCAACGCGAGGCCGGTCCGCGCCAGCGCCTTCTTGCAGGCGGCGACCGGGCCGATGCCCATGATCTGGGGCGGCACCCCGGCCGCCGCGCTGGCGATGACGCGAGCGAGCGGCTTCACGCCGGCTTTTTCACCCGCCGCCTGCGAGCCGATGAGCAATGCCACCGCGCCGTCATTGACTCCGGAGGCGTTGCCGGCGGTGGTCACGCCGCCCTCGTAGAGCGGCCGCATCCGGGCGAGCGTGTCGAGGTCCGTGTTCGGGCGCGGGTGCTCGTCCTCCGCGACCGGCGGCACCGGGCCCTTGCGCGTGGGCGGCAGCTCGACCGGCGCGATCTCTCCCGAAAAGAAGCCTTCGCCCTTGGCGATGCCGTAGCGCTGCTGCGAGCGCAGGGCGAATCGGTCCGCCTCCTCGCGCTTGATCTCATACTGGCGCGCCAGCGTATCCGCGGTCTGCGGCATCTGGTCGTCGCCGAACTGCTTGACCAGCCTGGGATTCGAAAAGCGCGGCCCGATGGTGCTGTCGTAGAGCCTGATGTCGCGGGCGAACGCGGACTCCGCGCGGCTCATGACGAGCGGCGAGCGGCTCATGTTCTCCACGCCCCCGACCAGGTAGACCTCGCCCTCGCCCGCCGTGATCGCGTGCGCCGCGTGCACCACCGCTCCGAGGCCGCTCGCGCAGTTGCGCTGGAGCACGGTCCCGGGCGTCTCCACCGGCAATCCGGCCACGAGTCCCGCGTGGCGTGCCACGCAGCGGCTGTCCTCCCCCGCCTGGTTCGCGCAACCGACGATGATGTCCTCGATCTGCTCCGGCTTGAACGCCGTCTTCTTCATGAGGTTTCGCATGGCGTCCGCGAGCAGATCGTCGGGGCGCACCCTGGCGAGCACGCCGGCGTGGCGGCCGAACGGCGTGCGCAACCCGTCGTAGAGATAGGCATTCAGCATGGCATTCTCCTTTCAGGACCTCGTCGTGATTGCGCGCCTCACGGCTCCGGGGTCAGCAGCGAAACGCCCAGCCTCGCACGCCGCGCGAGCCAGATGCTGGGGCGGTAGCGCGGGTCGCCGTAGATCCGGTGCATGGACGACAGCACCTGGTGGACGCGGCCGGGACCCAGAACGTCGCCGAACCTGAACGGGCCGTTCGGATAATTGAGACCGAGCATTACCGCCTTGTCGATGTCGGCCGGCTGGGCGGTGCGGCATTGCGCGATCGAGCAACCGATGTTGACGATCATGGCCACGATCCGCTGCGCGATGAACCCGGGGCTGTCGCGGCAGACGGTGACCGGCACCCCGTCGGCGGCGAGCAGGCCGTGAGCCGCATCGCGGTAAGCCGCGTCGGTCACGGGTGTAGCCATGATGGTGCGGCGCTTCGCCATGGGAAACAGGGTATCGACCGCGACGGTGCGCCGCGGATCGAGCCCCTGATCCACCGCGCAGCTGGTGGCGTCCTCGCCGATGGGGGTCACCAGGATGAGTGCCCCGGAGCTTGGCTTCGCAGCTGTCTCGCGGCGCGCGCCGAGTGTGTTCAGCAGTGCCACCAGCGCGGCATGGCCTTGCGCCTCGACCGGGCTCACCCAGACGCTCACGGGTCGCGCCGCGGGCGCGGGCGGCTCCGGCGGCACGAGCGGCTTCATCTCCGCGTCGTAGTCGTAGAAGCCGCGCCGGGACTTGCGCCCGAGCACGCCTGCCTCGTAGCGGCTGCGCATGATGAGGTTGGGCCGGTACCTCGGCTCCTCGAAGAACTGGCGATAGATCAGCTCGGAGGCGGGATGCGTCACGTCGAGACCGGTCAGCTCCATCAGCTCGAAGGGGCCCATGCGAAATCCCCCGACGTCGCGCATCACGCGGTCGACGTCGGCGAATCCCGCGATTCCCTCGTAGGCGAGGTGCGCCGCCTCCAGCGTGAAGCCGCGCCCGACCTGGTTTACGAGGAACCCGGGCGCATCCTTCAGCCGCACCGGCTCGCGCGTCATGCGCTTGCCCATGGCCATCAACGCCTCGCCCACCCAGTCCGCGGTCTGGAGCCCGTCGATCACCTCCACCAGCTTCATCAGCGGCACCGGGTTGAAGAAATGGAAGCCGGCGAAGCGCTGCGGCGTCTTCAGCCTCGAGGCGATGGTGGTCACGGAGAGCGAGGACGTGTTCGTCGCGAGTATGCAGTCCGGCGCGACGACGGCCTCGAGCTCGTCGAACAGCCTCTGCTTGGCTTCGAGGTTCTCGACGATGGCCTCGATCACGACCTGGCACGGCCGCATGTCCGCCGGGCCGCCGACAATCCGGATGCGGTTGACCGCGCCGACCGCCTCGTCCTTCGTCATCGCGCCCTTTTCCGCCGCGCGCGCGAGCATCCTGTCGATGAACCCGCGCGCCTCCTCGGCCGCGCCTGGCCGGCTGTCGCTCATCAGCACCTGCATGCCGCCCGCCGCGGCGACCTGGGCGATGCCCCGCCCCATCGCGCCGGCCCCGATCACCCCCACGGTGAGGTCGCCACGGCTGGCGTCAAATGGCATGGTGTCTTCCCTGCGTCATCCTGCGATCCGGCGGCGCCGCGCTCCCCACGCGGCTGCCTGCATCAGCGGCCCTTGAACTGCGGCTTGCGCTTCTCCATGAAGGCGGCCTGCCCTTCACGGTAGTCCTCGCTTGCGAAGCAGGCGTCCACCATGCGCTGGCACAAGTCGAGATCGCGCTCCGCGGGATTCTTGTGGAGCTCGATCAGCGAGCGCTTTACCGCCGCGATGGTGAGGGGGGCGTTGAGGGCGAGGGTGCGGGCGTAGTCCTGGATGAAGCTCTCGAGCTCGGCCGCCGGCACCACCCGGTTGACGAGCCGCATTTGCAGCGCTTCCTGCGCGGTGAACTGGCGGGCGGTGAAGAAGATCTCGGCGGTGTACGCCGGCCCGACGATCGAAGCGAGGCGCTGGATGCCTTCAAACCGGTAACCGAGCCCGAGCCTCGCCGCCGGGACGCCGAAGCGCGCATCGTCCGCGGCAATGCGGATGTCGCAGCCCACCGCGACCGCCGTGCCGCCCCCGATGCAGTAGCCCCGGATCATTGCAATCGTCGGCTTCGGACATTCCCGAAGCGCCTGATTCGCGGCATCCGCCGCGGCGTTATACGCCTTCGCGCCTTCCGCGCTGCTGCGCTTTTCCTTGAACTGCGAGATGTCCGCCCCCGCGCTGAACGCCTTTTCGCCCGCGCCGCGGAAGACGATCACGCGCACTTCGGGGTCCTTGACGTACGCATCCAGCACCACTGGCAACGCCTGCCACATCTCGTACGATGCGGCGTTGTGGCGATCGGGATTGTTGAAGACGATCCACCCGATTGCGCCGTCATTCCTGGCGATCAGTTTGTCCGTGAGGGACTGCAGAGGTGCGGCCGGTTCGTTCATCGTTCGCAGCGTGCGCCCGCGATGCGCGTAGTGTAGCCGATTCCGGGAGCCCATTGATGACGAATGGCCGGCCGCGTCCGCGCGGTTATTCCGCGGGACCGGCGCGCTTGTAGCACCACCGGCCTTAGCGTACCACCAGCACCGGGACCTTGGAGTGCAGCAGGACCTTGGCGGTCTCGCTGCCGAGCAGCAGGCTCGATAGTCCGCGCCGGCCGTGCGAGGCCATGACGATGAGATCGCACTTCTTCCTGCGCGCGGTCGCGATGATTTCCTGATACGGCAGATCGCTCGCGAGGGCCAGCGTCGCGCACCGCACCTTTCGCGACCGCGCTTGGCGGGCGATCGCGTCGAGCATGCGGGCCGCCCTCACTCGCGCCTCGTCTTCAAGGCGCTTCTTCAGTGCGGGGCTCAACGGCGCAAAGCCTTCGTTGGCGAATGCCTTGAACGCCGGAATGACGTGCAGCGCGGTCACGCGGGCCCGGATTTTACCCGCGAACCGGATGCCGATCCTGATCGCCCGGTCCGACAGCTTGGAGCCATCGGTCGGCAGCAATACGTGCTTGAACATTGCCTCTCCTCGCGGTGACGCCCGCTAATGCGTCTTGCCCAGCTGGTGAGCGGGCACGGAAAGCGCGACCACCTCGATGCCCTCCTCGCGCAGCGCGGCGACCTCGTCACGCGACGCCGAGCCGCGTATTCCGCGCTCGGGCGCCTCGCGATAGTGGATCTTGCGCGCCTCCTCGGGAAACGCCGACCCGACGTCTTCCGTGTTGTTGATGACGTGCTCGATCACCTTGGTGAGCAGGTCGCCGCCGACGTTGGCGTACTGCTGCTCGCCGGTGGGTGCGGCATCCGCGCGCGGCGGGCGCTCCTTGCCCGTGCTCCGGATGTGCGAAGCATGCGGCAGCCGCGCCACGTTCGAGTTGCCGCATAACGGGCAGGTAACGAGCTTGCTACCGACCTGGCGCTCGTAGTCCTCGTTCGAGTCGAACCAGCCCTCGAAGCGATGGTTGTTGGCGCAGCCCAAATCAAAAACGATCATGCCAAACCCTTGCGGTCGCGGAACCGTCTTCTGTGTATGACAGCGCCCTGTTTCCAAGGCTCCCGCAGCGATGAATTAGCTTTTCCATGATGCCACATCCAGCCGCCAGCGCGCTGGTGCCCGGGGCCGGATTCGAACCGGCACGGCCTTGCGGCCAGGGGATTTTAAGTCCCCAGCGGCTACCAATTACGCCACCCGGGCAACAAGACTTGGAGGCGGGGGTCGGAATCGAACCGGCGTACACGGCTTTGCAGGCCGCTGCATGACCACTCTGCCACCCCGCCAACGACTTCCAACGAAAAAGGGAAAGCGAACCATCGCGCTCCGGCTTCAGCTAACGCGAAGGCTAGCCTGCGCCGAAGCTTCGCTTTCCCTGAAATTCTGGAGCGGGAAACGAGTCTCGAACTCGCGACCTCAACCTTGGCAAGGTTGCGCTCTACCAACTGAGCTATTCCCGCGTTTCGTATGGAAAATTATAGGCGACGGCCCCTGCCCTGGCAACTTGAGCGGCAGCAGCGGCCCTCAGCGCATGCGCCAGATCTGGGGCAGCGCCACCTTGAGGTAATACGCCATGGAAGCGAGCGTCAGCACGGCCGCCAGGACGATCAGCCACGTTCCCACCTGATGCGGATGGAACGGGCCGAGCGGATCGTGGTAGAGCAGCAGGGGGATCGCCAGCATCTGCGAGGCGGTCTTGATCTTGCCCAGGAACGAGACCGCCACGCTGCGCCGCGAGCCGATCCCCGCCATCCATTCCCGAAGCGCCGAGATCGCGATCTCACGCCCGATGATGATGAGGGCGATGATCGCGTCCACGCGCTCGAGCTGGACCAGAATGATCAGCGCTGCCGCCACCATCAATTTGTCGGCGACCGGGTCGAGAAAGGCGCCGAAGGCGGAGGTCTGGTTGAGCCTGCGCGCGAGCCAGCCGTCGAGCCAGTCGGTGACCGCGGCGGCGGCAAAGACGATGGTCGCCAGCAGATTCTGGTTCGGTTCCGACACCCAGCTCTTTTCGAAGTAGAAGATGCCGACGAACAGCGGGATCAAGATTATTCTCAGCCAGGTCAGGAGATTGGGCAGGTTGGAGGGCATCAATGAAGCTCCCGATAGATCTTCTCGGCCAGCGCGCGACCGATGCCCTCGATCGAGGCGAGCTCGTCCACGCTCGCGGCCTGCAGCCCGCGCAAGCCGCCGAAGCGGGCGAGGAGCCTCTGGCGGCGCTTCCCGCCGATTCCCGCGATATCCTCGAGCGGAGAGCTGCTGCGCGCCCGTCCGCGGCGGGCGCGATGGCCCTGGATGGCGAACCGGTGCGCCTCGTCGCGGATCTGCTGGACGAGGTGCAGCGCCGGTGAATCAGGGCCCGGGACCACGGGCTCGGCGCGGCCCGCCACGATCAGCTGCTCCTGCCCGGGCCGCCGCGCCTCCCCCTTGGCGACCGCGACGAGCGCCACGTCGCTCAACCCGAGCTCCGCGAAGACGTCGGCGGCCACCGCCAGCTGCCCTTTGCCGCCGTCGATGAGGACGAGATCCGGCACCTTGCCCTCCCCCGCCACGAGCTTGCGGTAGCGGCGGGAGAGCGCGTCGCGCAGCGCTGCGTAGTCGTCACCCGGAGTAATCGCGGCGTGATGAGCGGCGCCCTGCGTCCGCGCCGCTGCGGCGAAGTCAGACGGCGATCTATCGTCCGTTCCGACCGCTATATTGTAGTGTCGGTACTCCGCCTTCTGCATTGCGGATCCGTCGTAGACGACGCACGCGGCAACGGCGGCCTCGCCCAGGGTATGGCTCACGTCGAAGCACTCGATGCGATGCGCGGTGTCCGGCAGATCCAGCAACTGCTGCAGCGCGGTCAGGCGCGTCTCGTGCCGGGCGATCGACCCCAGCGCCTGGCGCGCGC
>JBOIEM010000194.1:0-16322 GCA_050741115.1 Burkholderiales bacterium | reverse complement strand
GCGCATCGCCACGCACGCGATACTGCCCGCGCACGAATCGAAGCTGCCGTACAAGTGGAACGAGTTCACGATGAGCTCGATGATCGAGCTGAACCCGTAGTCTGCTCCCAGGCGAACGCGGGCAGACTGCGCACGCTGTTCGTCTCGCCCGTGCGGATCTCCGACCTGCCCGGCGTGCCCAGCGCGCGCGAGGCGGGCTTTCCCGGACATGGAGAAGATCGTCGGCTGGACGGCGCTCATGGGGCCGGCGAAGCTTCCCAAGGCGATCGTCAACCGCTGGTCGGAAGTGTTCGCGCGGCTCGCGCAGGACCCGGACTGTCAGGCGGGCAACGCCCGCATCGGCGGCGTCCCGGCGATCCGCTCGCCGGCCGAGACCGAGCAGTACGTCCGCGAGCAGTATGAGCTCTACGACAAGCTGGTCACCGCGCTCGGCATCCGCCAGTGACCCGCGCCGGCCGGGGGCGGCCGGCCGGTCATTCGATCGGCGGGATGGTGCGCACCCAGGCTACGATTGCATCGAGGTCGGCGTCGGTCATGCGGCTGAAGTAGTCCTGGCGGGCCATGGGCTGCTTGAACGGGCGCCCGTCGCGGGAGACGCCGTGAGTCAGAGCCCGCTTGATCTCCACGTCGGTCCAGGCGCCGATCCCGGTCTCGCGATCGGGCGTGATGTTGGTGCCGCGGACGGTGTAGGCGGGCGTTTCCCAGACCTGCGACCCGCCCGCGAACCGTCTTTCCATGACGAAGCCGGCCTTGGCTCTCGGCGTGTGGCAGCCGTCGCAGGCCATGACCGCATTGACGAGATAGTCGCCGCGCTCGGCCAGCGTCTGTGCGGCCGCGCCGCCGCTCGCCGCAATGAGCGCGGCCACGCACACCGAAGTGATTCGAACCATGGCTCCGCCCCTGGTTTCGTCAGCTGGCTTGCCCCGGGCATCCGCAAGCGCTCAGAGCATGAACCGGAATGCGGTCTTGATCAACCGCCAGATTGCCCTCGGAAGCGAGACGGTCGACGCGCGCGCAGGCGGGCGCCCATCCCAGCACGCCGGCGCCGGGCCTCGCTCCGCTTCATGGCACGGCCGTACGGGAGAACCGGGGCGGTTTCGGATTCTGGGATAATGACGATGAGCAAGCGTTCATCACTCCTCATCCCTCTTTCCTCATTCCTCGGCCAGTTCATGCGCGTCGGTTTTTTCGCCACCTGTCTCGTGGACCTGATGAGACCGCGCATCGGGTTTGCGGCGATCAAGCTGCTGGAAGCCGCGGGCTGCGAAGTGGTGGTGCCCCGGACGCAGACCTGTTGCGGCCAGCCCGCGTACAACTCCGGCGACCGCGCGTCGGCCCGGGCGATCGCAGCCAAGGTGCTCGAGGAGTTCGAGGGCATCGAGTACGTCGTCGTCCCGTCGGGCTCCTGCGGCGGAATGATTCGCGCGCATTATCCGGAACTGTTCCGCGACGATCCCGGCGCGCTGGCGCGCATCAACAGGCTGTGCGCGCGCACCTATGAACTGACCGATTTCCTGGTCAACATCGTCAAACTGGATCGCGTGCCGGGATCATCGAAGGGAACCGTCACCTACCACGATTCCTGCTCGGGGCTGCGCGAGCTCGGCGTGAAGGCCCAGCCACGCGCTCTGCTCGCCAGGCTGCCGGGAATCACGCTCAAGGAAATGGAGGAGGCCGAGACCTGCTGCGGCTTCGGCGGCGCTTTCGCCGTAAAGTTCGGGGAGATCGCCACCCACATCGCCGAGCGCAAATGCGCCAATATCGCCGCCAGCGGCGCGGACGTCGTGGTGCTGGGGGACCTCGGCTGCATGCTCCACATCGAGGGCCGGTTGCGGCGGCGGGGCGACATGAAGACGAAGGTGCTCCACGTGGCCGAAATCCTCGCCGGGGAAGGAAAATGAGAATTGCATTCATGGGATCGGGCGGCGTCGGCGGCCTGATCGGCGCCCGCCTCGCGCAGGCGGGCTGCGACGTGTCGTTCATCGCCCGCGGGGCGCACCTCGCGGCGATGCGCAGCCACGGCCTTACGCTCGAGAGCCCGGTCGGCAACGTGCGGCTCCCCAAGGTGCGGGTGACGGATGATCCCGGCACCCTCGGGCCGGTCGATCTCGTCATCTTTTCGGTCAAGCTCTGGGATACCGAGGCGGCGGCGCGCCAGATCCTGCCGCTCATCGGCCCGGATACCGGCGTGCTGTCGCTCCAGAACGGCGTGAAGAAGGACGACATCCTGCGCCCCATCGTCGGCGCGAAGGCCTTGATGGGGGGCGTCGCGTACATGGCGACCACGATCGCGCGCCCCGGCGTGATCGAGCACACCGGGACGATGCAAAGAGTGGTGTTCGGCGAGTACGACGGGCGGCGCTCGAAGCGCGCCGAGACGCTGCTCGAGGCCTTGCGGAAGACCGGCATCGACGCCACGCTCTCCGACGACATCCGCCGCTCGATCTGGGAGAAATTCGTGTTCCTCACGGGAATGGCCGCAGTCACCGCCACCATACGGCTGCCGATGGGGCCGATCCTCGGCCATCCTCTGACCCGCGCGTTCTATCTCGACGCGATGCGGGAGGTCGAAGCCGTGGGACGGGCGCACGGGGTCCGGCTGCCGGAGAACTTCGCCGAGGAGCGCCTGGCGTTCACCGACACGCTACCGGGGACGATGACGGCCTCGATGCATCACGATCTGGAGCGCGGCAACCGCCTCGAAGTGGAGTGGCTGTCGGGCTCCGTGGGCGAGCTCGGCGCGGCCGTCGGCGTGCCGACGCCCATTCACCGCGTGGTGCGGGACATCCTCATCCTGCATGCTCAGGGCAGACAAGCGTGAGCACGCCGCCCAAGCTCACCATCAGGAACCTCCGCGCCGTCCCGGTGATGGTGCCGATGACGTACGTGCTGGGCACGAGCCAGCAGGCGGTGCGTGAGGCGCCGCTGCTGCTCGTGGACCTCGAGACCGAGGAGGGCGTCACCGGGCGCGCGTGGCAGTTCTGCTACCTGCCGGCCGCCGCCCCGGCGATCGCGATCCTGCTGGAAGAGGTGTTGCGGACCGTGAGGGGCGATCGGATTGAACCGGAGGCCCTGTGGGCAAAGCTCGCGAAGCGCTTCGTGCTGATCGGCGTGCAAGGCATCGTGCGCATGGCGATGGCGATGTTCGACGTCGCGGCCTGGGACGCGCTCGCCCGGGCAGCCGGGATGCCGCTCGGGTCCTATCTCGGCGGCACCTCCCGTGCTGTGCCCGCGTACAACAGTTGCGGGCTCGGCCTGAAGGATGATCCCGCCGCCGTGGCGGACGAGGCGCAGAAGCTCCTCGCCGGCGGCTTCCTCGCGATCAAGCTCCGCCTGGGCCATCCGACGCTCGAGGCCGATGTCACCGCCGTGCGCGCAGTGCGCTCGCGCGTGCCCGCCGACATCGCGTTGATGGTGGATTACAACCAGGCGCTGACGGTGGAGGAGGCGATCCGGCGCGGCCGCGCGCTCGACCGGGAGGGCGTCTACTGGATGGAGGAGCCGATCCGGCACGACGATTTCGCGGGGTGCGCCGAGATCGCGCGCGCGTTGGCGACCCCGGTGCAGATCGGCGAGAACTTCTCGTTCCCGCTCGACATGGAGCGGGCACTGGCGGCGCAATCCTGCGATTACGTGATGCCGGACCTGGAGCGCATCGGGGGCGTCACCGGCTGGCGGCGCGCGGCCGAGCTTGCCGCGGCGAGGGGGATCCGGATGTCCTCGCATCTCTATCCGGAGGTGAGCGCGCATCTCCTCGCGGTGACGCCGACGGCGCACTGGCTGGAGTACGTGGATTGGGCGAACGCCATCCTCGAGGAGCCGCTGCGGATCGTCGACGGAGCCGCGGTCCTCGACCGCCGCGCCGGCAACGGGCTCTCCTGGGACGAGGACGCCGTCCGGCGCTACCGCGTGAATTGACATGCAGATCACGTCCATGCACTTCAAGGCGAGGGCGAGCGCCAAGCTCTCCGACGCCAATCTCCAGTCCGCGTTGAAGCGGCTGCAGGGCAACTTCGTGCGCGGGCGCGCCGAGCGCGTGGCCGAGCTCGGCAACTACGAGGAAATCCGCTCGGCCGCCGCCGCGATCCGCGACCGCGCGCTCGCCGATCTCGACGCCTGGCTGGAGGAATTCGAGCGCAACGCCGTGGCGCGTGGAGCCGTCGTGCACTGGGCGGAAACGCGCGAGGACGTGAATCGGATCGTATGCGAGATCGCGCGCCGGCACGGCGTCACGCGGGCGGTCAAGTCGAAATCCATGGTGACCGAGGAGTGCGCGCTGAACGAAGCGCTCGAGACCGCCGGCATCGAGGTAGTGGAGACCGATCTCGGCGAGTACATCCTGCAACTGGCAAAGGAACCGCCCTCGCACATCGTCGCACCGGTGGTGCACAAGTCGCGCGACGAGATATCGGATCTCTTCGAGGAGAAGCACCGCACCCCGCGCAAGACGGACATCGCGGCGCTGACCCGCGAGGCGCGCGAGAAGCTGCGCCCGGACTTCGTGACCGCGGGCATGGGGATTTCCGGCGCGAATTTCGTGGTGGCCGAGACCGGATCCACGCTCATAGTGACCAACGAGGGGAACGGGCGCCTCGTGACCACGCTGCCGCGCGTGCACGTCGCGATCACCGGCATCGAGAAGGTGGTGCCGACGCTGGAAGACGTGGCGACGCTGATGCGGCTGCTGCCGACGCACGGCACGGGCCAGACCATTTCCAACTACATTTCGTTCACGACCGGGGTGAAGGGGGAGGGCGACCGCGACGGGCCGGACCATTTCCACGTCATCCTGCTCGATGGCGGGCGCAGCGGGCTGCTGGGCGGGGAGCTCCAGCCGATGTTGCGCTGCATACGCTGCGGCGCGTGCATGAACCACTGCCCGGTGTACCAGAGCGTGGGCGGCCACGCCTACGGCTGGGTCTATCCCGGTCCGATGGGATCGGTGCTGACGCCGAGCTACGTCGGGCTCGAAAACGCGCTCGACCTGCCCAATGCCGCGACCTTTTGCAATCAATGCGGCGTCGTGTGTCCGGTGAAGATTCCCCTGCCGGACCTGATGCGGAAGCTGCGCGAGCGGCAGTTCGAGCGGAGGCTCAAGCCCTGGCCGGAGCGGGCGGGGCTCGCGCTGTGGGGCTGGGTGGCGCTGCGCCCGGCGATCTATGCGATGATGACGGCGCTCGGCGCGCGCCTGCTTTCGCTCCTCGGCGGCGCGGAGCGGCGCATCCGCAGGCTGCCTCTTGGCCGCGGCTGGACGGACGGGCGCGATTTTCCGGCGCCGGAAGGCCGCACTTTTCGCGAGCTGTATCGGAAGAGGCGAAGCACATCTGAGGTGAGGACATTGCCATGAACCAGCCGGTGGAGCTGCGGAACGTAGCGAGCGTGCCGTTGTGGATCTTTGGCCGGCAGCATCCGGCCTCGAGCACGCGCTTCGGTCTGGTGACCAATCCGGCCACCGGCGCCGTCATCCGCAAGGTGCCGTTATGCAACGCCGCCGACATCGACGGCGCGGTCAAGGCCGCAACTGCGGCGGCTCCGGGCTGGGGCGACACGACGCCGCTCCGGCGCGCGCGTGTCATGCAGAAGTTTCTCCAGCTCCTGCAGGCGAACCAGAAGGAGCTGGCGGCGCTCGTCACGGAAGAGCACGGCAAGACGCTTCCCGACGCGATGGGCTCGGTCCAGCGGGGGATCGAGGTGGTCGAGTTCGCCTGCGGCGTCCCCCACCTCCTCAAGGGCGAGCACTCGGAGAACGTGGGCTCGGGGGTGGACTGCCACACGGTGCGCCAGCCGGTGGGGGTGTGCGCCGGCATCACGCCGTTCAACTTCCCCGTGATGGTGCCGCTCTGGATGTTCCCGGTCGCGATCGCCTGCGGCAACACCTTCGTCCTCAAGCCCTCGGAGAAGGTGCCCTCGGCCTCGCTGCGCATGGCCGAGCTGTTCAAGGAAGCGGGGCTGCCGGATGGCGTGCTGAACGTCGTGCACGGCGACAAGGAGGCCGTGGACGCGATGCTCGACCATCCGGGCATCCACGCGGTGTCCTTCGTCGGCTCCACTCCGGTTGCGAGATACCTCTACGAAACCGGCGCGAAGAACCACAAGCGGGTGCAGGCGCTGGGCGGCGCCAAGAACCACGCGGTCGTGCTGCCGGACGCCGATCTCGAATTTGCGGCCGATGCGCTCATCGGCGCGGCCTACGGCTCGGCGGGCGAGCGCTGCATGGCGATCTCCGCGGTGGTCGCGGTCGGCGCCGCCGGCGATCCCCTCGTGAAGCTGCTCAGGAACAAGGCCGAAGCGATTGTGGTCGGGCCCGGCGACAAGGAGGGTGTGGACATGGGCCCGCTCGTGACCGCCCAGCACCGCGACAAGGTCGCGGGCTACATCGACCAGGGGGTGAAGGAAGGCGCGAAGCTCGTCGTGGATGGCCGTGGCCTCAAGGTCCGCGGATTTGAGAACGGAAATTTTCTCGGCACGACGCTGTTCGACGGCGTGACGCCGGAGATGAAGATTTACCGGGACGAGATCTTCGGGCCGGTGCTCGTCGTGCTGCGGACGAAGACGCTCGAAGACGCGATCGCGCTCGTCAACCGCAATCCCTACGCGAATGGCACCGCGATCTTCACCGAGTCGGGCGGCGCCGCGCGGCGCTTTGAGAACGAGATCCAGGTCGGCATGGTCGGCGTGAACGTGCCGATCCCGGTTCCGGTGGCGTTCTATTCCTTCGGCGGCTGGAAGGGCTCGCTTTTCGGCGATCTCCACCTGCACGGCATGGAGGGCGTCAAGTTCTATACCCGCACCAAGGTGGTCACGACCCGCTGGCCACACCAGGACACACCCGCGCCGGGGCTCAACATGCCCACACTTGGATGAGGCAGGGATGAGGGATGAGGGCGGAGGGATGACCCCGCGTGAAAACATTCTGGCGCGGATTCGCGCGCGGCAGGGGAAGGGCCCGGTTCCGGCTGAAGCAGAGCGGGAAGCGGTGCGCGCGCATATCCGGGCGCATGCCGGGAGCGCGCGGCCGCTCATGGACTGGGAGCCGGTCGCCCGTTTCCGCGAGCGCGCGCTGGGACTGGCGAGCACGGTGGACGAGGTGGACGCGGCTGCGGCCGTTCCTGCCGCCGTTGCGCGTTACCTGAAGACCCATTCATTGCCGCTCGTCGCGGTGTGCTGGGCCGAGCTGGCGGCGCTTGACTGGCGCGGCGCCGGAATCGAGATCGCGGTACGGGAGGCGCGCGACAGCGATCTCGTCGGCATCACGGGAGCCTTCTGCGCCATCGCCGAAACCGGCACGTTGATGACGCTGTCGGGCCGGGACACCCCGGCCGCGGTCAGCCTGCTGCCGGAAACGCACGTCGCCGTGGTGAGAACATCGCGCATCGTCCGCGCCATGGAAGAGGCGTGGCAGCTCATGCGGAGTGAGGTCGGGGCGCCGCCGCGCGCGGTCAATTTCATCTCGGGGCCCTCGCGCACCGCGGACATCGAGCAGACGGTTACGCTCGGCGCGCACGGGCCCTATCGTGTCCACATCGTCCTCGTGGGCTGACCGCGGCGTGCTCAGAACGCCTGGTCCCAGGGGATCGAGAGTCGCGTCGCGGAGTTGATGAGCCCCACCATGCTGTAGGTCTGGGGAAAGTTGCCCCACAGCTCGCGCGTCACCGGGTCGATGTGCTCCGCGAGCAGGCCGTGGCGATTGCGGCAGGCGAGCAGGTTCTCGAACAGCGCCCTTGCTTCCTCCCGCCGCCCGAGTGCGGCGATCGCGTCGATGTACCAGTAGGTGCACGCCAGGAACGCGTTCTGCGGCGTTCCGAAATCGTCCGCTTCGCTGTAGCGGAATACGAAATCGCCGCGACGCAGCTCGCGCTCGATCGCGGCGACGGTCGCGGCAAAGCGCGGGTCCTCCGCCCCCAGAAAGCCCAGCTCCACGAGCAGCAGCAGGCTCGCGTCGAGATCGTTGCCGCCGAACGTCGAGACGAAGCTCCCGCGCGACGGGCTCCAGGCGCGCTCGCATACCCCGCGGTGGATGGCCTCGGCATGCTTGCGCCAGTATCGCGCGCGTTCGGGAAGCCCGAGCCGCGCGGCGATCTTCGCCAGCCGGTCGCACGCCGCCCAGCACATGATGCTCGAAGACGTATGCACCCGGCTTGCGTTGCGCAATTCCCACAAGCCCGCATCGGGCGTTGCCCAGACCCGCGCGGCCTGTTCGCCGAGCGCCTCGAGCTGCTCGAACAGTCCCTCGTTACCGGGCCGCAGCAGCCGGCTGTCAAAGAAAGCATGGGTCGCCGCGAGAATCGCGGAGCCGTAGACGTCGTTTTGCACCTGCCGATAGGCCTCGTTTCCGACGCGGACCGGCCCCATGTGGCGGTAGCCCGGCAGCGTGGTTACAACGCCCTCCTGCATTTCGCGCCGGCCGCTGATCCGGTACACCGGCTGCAACCGCCCGTCCTCGGCCCCGCCGGCTACGTTGATGATGTAGCTCAAGTAGCGCTCCATGGTCTTGGTTGCGTTCAGCCGGTTGAGGGCATTGACGGTGAAATACGCGTCGCGCAGCCAGCAGAAGCGGTAATCCCAGTTGCGTCCGCTGTCCGCGGCCTCCGGGATCGAGGTCGTGAAGGCGGCGAGGACCGCCCCGGTGTCGTCCAACGCCGCGAGCTTGAGCGCGATGGCGGCGCGGATGATTTCCTCCTGCCACTCGTACGGAATGCTGAGATCCCGGACCCAGTCGCGCCAGTAATCGGTCGTTTCCTCGAGAAAGCGGCGCGCGATGTCGAGGACGGATCCCTGCAGCGTTTCGTCGGGCCCGAGGACGAAGGTGACGGTGCCCTGGAGAACGAAGGGGATTTCCTCGAGCAAGGCGGTGATCGAGCAGTTGGTCGTGGCGCGCAGCGCAAAATCGGCGCACTCGTAGCGCACGTGGTTGCTGCCGAACGTGACACGCGCGGGCGCGGCGCCGTAGCCGCCTGCCGGCCGCAGCCGCACCGTGACCCGCGGGCTGCCGGTGAGACAGCGCACCTGGCGCACCAGCGTCACGGGACAGAACATGCGCCCGAACTGCAGGAAGCGCGGTGCGAAGTCGGTAATCTCGATCGCTCCTCCGCGCCGGTCCGTGAGGCGCGTCACCAGGATGGGAGTGTTGTCGAGATAATGCTGCTCGCTGCGCGCGAGATCGGAGAGTTCGACCGCAAAGAACCCGAAGTCGCCCTCGGCGCGCCGGGCGCGCAGCAGCGAGCAGAACACCGGATCGCCGTCGGCCCGCGGCATGCAGCTCCATACGATCTCACCCGCGGCGTCCACGAGTGCCGCGATTCCGCAATTGCCGATGAGGCCGAGGTCGAGGTTCCCGCTCACTTCGAGTCCGTCCGCGCTGCAACGTAAGCGACGTAGGCGCTGAGCCACTCGCGCACGGCCGCCGCGTCACCGAGGCGCCAGGCCGCGCTCGATGGACCGGGACCGACCTTGATCGAATGGCCGCCCAACCGGTTGACGATCGCGAAGCCGTACTCGTCGGTGGCGTCGTCTCCGACGAACACCGGCAGCCGGCCCGCGAACGGCGCTTCGGCCATGAATTCCTCGATCGCCGTGCCTTTGTCGCGTCCGCCCGGCTTGACCTCGAACACCATTTTCCCGCCCTGCATCTCGAACCCGGGGCCGAGGGTCGCCAGTGCCTCGGCGACGGCCGCGCGCGCCGCGCCGGCGAGCTGTGGCGCAAGGCGGAAATGCAGCGCCAGACTGCACCCCTTGTCTTCGAGCAGCAGCCCGGCGTGACGGGCGGAGAACTCGCCGAGCTGGCGCGCCGCGCGCCGCAAGGGCTCAAGGGCGAACGCATGCCGGTGCAGCTTGCCGTCCGCGTCGCGGCGCTCGACGCCATGCTGCCCCGCGACCGCAAAGCGCAGCGGCGCGAACAGCACGTCCAGTTCGGCGACCGGGCGGCCGCTGATCAGCGCGAGCGCGCCGCCGGACAGGTCCTTGAGCGCGGTGAGCAGCTTTCCCAGGGCGGCGTCGGTGCGGACGGCGTCGGGCCGCTCGGCGTGCTCGAGCAGCGTGCCGTCGAGATCGAGGAAGATCGCCCAGCCGGGCGTGAACGCCGGCAACCTGCTGTCTCCGCTGCCCGCACCTGCGGGCTGCTGCAACCCGGGCTGCATCGCCTAACGGGGAACGGAGCGCAGGCGCGCGACGCGGGCGCGCGCGAGCACGCGATGGCGGTGGCGCATGCGAGCGGCATCGATCAACATGCGGCCCGCCCAGCGAAACACGTTGAACTCCTGCACCAGATTCCTCATGCTGCGCATGCGGGCGCGCTGCTCGTCGGGCGGCATGGTGAGCGCCAGGTTCAGCGCCGCCGCGCTCTGCTCGATGTCGTAGGGATTGACGATCAGCGCCTCGGTCAGCTCGCGAGCGGCGCCGGTGAACTGCGACAGGACCAGCACTCCGCGGTCGTCCTCGCGCGCCGCGACGAACTCCTTCGCCACCAGGTTCATGCCGTCGTGCAGGCTCGAAACGTAGCACAGGTCGGCGGCACGATAGTAGGCGTAGACGTCCTTCGCATCGTGGTGCTCGATAATGAGTATGATGGGCTGGTATCCCGCATGCCCGAAGCGGCGGTTGATCTGCGTCGCCAGCGCCTGCACTTTGCCCTCGAGACTCCGATACTCGTCTATGGATGAACGCGAGGGCGCCGCGATCTGCACGAAGGAAAACTTCCCGATCCAGTGCGGCTCGGTTTCGAGCAAGCGCTCGATCGCCATGAATCGCTCGAGGATCCCCTTGGTGTAATCGAGACGATCCACGCCGAGGCCCAGGCGCAGCTCGGGCGGCACACCGAGGTGCGTGCGGATCCGGCTCCGGCATTCTTCCACCGGGGGTTGCGAGCGGAGCGCCTCCGGCGGCCACTCGATCGAAATCGGGTAACGCTGCACCTCCGTCGGCTCGCCGCTGTGAGTGATCGTGAAGGTCTCGCGGTTGACGCGCGCCTCGAGGTAGCGGTCCACGGTATCGAGGAAGTTGTTGCAGTGAAACTGGGTGTGAAATCCCAGGATGCTCGAGCCGAGCAGCCCTTCGAGGATCATCTCGCGCCACGGCAGGATACCGAATGCCTCGGGGTTCGGCCAGGGGATATGCCAGAAGGTGATGATCGTCGCCCGTGGCAGCCGCTCCCGCACCAGGCGCGGCAGCAGGGCGAAGTGGTAGTCCTGCACCAGCACGATCGGGTCCTCGGTGTGCGCCTCGTCCACGACCACGTCGGCGAAGCGCCGGTTCACCGTGCGATAGTGCTCCCAGTCCGGGGCCCGGAACACCGGCCGCACGTGCGCGATGTGGCACAGCGGCCACAGGCCCTCGTTGGCGAAGCCGTAGTAATAGCCCTGCTCTTCCTCCTGGGTGAGCCAGACGCGCCGAATGCGGTACGCGGGACGCTCCGGCGGCACCATCACGTGGTCGGCCCCGTCCACCGCCTCCCGGTCCGCCGAACCGCTGCCATGAGCGATCCACGTTCCCGAGCACGCGCGCATGACCGGCTCGAGGGCGGTCACCAGCCCGCTCGCCGGGCGCTGGATTTCGATGACGTTCTGCTTGCGAACGTGGACGTACGGCTCGCGGTTGGAGACGATCAGCACCTCGTCGCCTTTCAGGTCCTCCCGCAAGATCCGGCGCAGCGCGTCGGGCGCCCACGTGACCTGGCTTTCATCGCGGCTGCGCCGCTCGATCTCCAGCTCGCGCACGAGCGCCTGCAGGTCCTTCGCGATCGGCCGCAACTCGGGCGCCCGCACCTCCCCCGGCGAGAGCAGCGGCCCCTCCCCCGAAATCAGCGCCTTGATCCCGGCCACCCAGCCGCGCCAGCTGACCTCGGCGATCACCACCGTGATCAGCGCGACCACGGCGGCGATCGTCGCGAACAGGTAGAACACGTACTTTTTCGTGTCCGCGCTGCGCCGCTGCACGAAGCTCATGTCGTGCACGATGACCAGCTCGCCGAGCGTTTCGCCCTCCAGAGTCACCGGATTGATCGCTACATGCAGCGGGCCATCGGGGCGCTGCAGCAACTCGGCCTGCGCGGGCGCGTCCGGGGCCGGACATCGCACGGTTGCAGGGAACCCCCGCGTCGCGTAGACGAGCCGGGCTGACTTGTCGCAGAAACCGAGTGCGTAGATGCGCTCGTCCTGGATGATGCGCTCGAATAACTGCATGACCTTCTGCGTCGCGTGCGGCTCGCGCACGAGTGCGCCGAGAGGCTCCTGCGTGGCGCTCGTGATCAGCGTGGCGCGGATCTCCAGATCGCGCACGAACCAGTTGAGGGTCAGCCGGTCCACGAGCGGGACGACCGCGTACGCAATGGCGGTGAGCGCCAGGGCGAGCGGAAGAACGAATCGCAGGGAAATTCGCATGCTGGGCTTCTCCTCGCGCGACGAGCTGGCCCGCACCCGGGGCGCGGGGCCTTCCGCATCGGTTGAGCTTACGGACAGGCGGCTGCGCGCGTCAAGTCATGCGCCGGGAGCAGCGCGTGAGCCTGCCGCGTACGCGGCATTCGCGTATCATGGGTCGTCCTCGCGCACGGCGCAAGAGTGTGAGCTCGCCATGCCACAACTGAGTTTCCTGCCCGAGTTTCCTCCAGCCGCCAGCCCGCTCGCGCTGTTCGGCCTGCTGCTGCTCGCGGGCGTGATCGGCGGCGAGCTCGCGCACCGGATGCTGCGCCTGCCGCGCATCGTCGGCTACGTCCTCGTCGGGCTCGCGCTCGGCGCCAGCGGCCTCAATTGGATCGACGGCGCGCTCCTCGCGGAAGCCTGGATCTTCGTGGATATGGCCCTGGGCCTGATCCTCTTCGAGCTCGGCAGGCGCCTTGACTTCGCCTGGCTCGGGCGAGAACCCTGGCTCGCTGCGACCGCCGTGCTCGAAAGTGCTCTCTCATTTGCCCTCGTCTTCCTGGCACTGCTCTATTTCGGGGTCGACCCGCTCTATGCGGCGGTAGCGGCGTCGATCGGGATCGCCACCGCGCCCGCGGTGGTGCTCGTGGCGGCGCAGGAGATCAGGGCCGAGGGCCAGGTCACCGAGCGGGCGCTCAATCTCACCGCGATGAACAGCGTCATCGCGTTCGTAGCCTCCACGATGCTGCTCGCGTGGCTGCACCACGAGTACCGCGCCGGCTGGGCGACCGCCGTTCTGCACCCGGTCTACCTGCTCGCCGGCTCCGCGCTGCTCGGCTACGCAGCGAGCGCCGCCGCCGTGACGCTCGCGCGCTGGCTCGGCAGGACCGAACGCGGGCATCTGGTGGTCTCCCTCGGCCTGATCGCGGTGACCGTCGCCGCCGCGCGCCTGTTCGAGCTGTCGGTCGTACTGGCGCTGCTGGCGTTCGGCACCCTCTCGCGGAACCTTGACCGTCGCCATGACCTGCTGCCCGTGGACATCGGCTGGATCGGGCAGCTCTTCGTCGTGGTCCTGTTCGTGGTGAGCGGCGCGAGCCTCAACGCGGGCGCGCTTGCGACCGGCGGCACGCTCGCGCTCGTCTACGTGCTGGCGCGGTTTGCAGGCAAGTCGCTCGGCGTGATGAGCCTCACCTACCTCTCCGGCGTGCGCCGCGGGGCGGCCGGATTGCTGTGCTTGGCGCTGACGCCGATGTCGGGCACGGCGGTTGGAATGGTGTACCGCACGGAGCAGCTCTACCCGGATTTCGGCGCGAAACTTGCCGCGATCGTGCTCTCCGCCGTGCTGATACTGGAGCTGGTGGGCCCGATCGCGGTGCAGTTCGCCCTGCGCCGCGCCGGCGAGGCGGGAGAGGAGAGATGAGCTCCGCGGAGACGGAATTCAAGCCCTCGGCCGGCTTCACGATGGGCGTCGAGCTCGAGCTCCAGATCCTCAACTCGCG
Organism: Burkholderiales bacterium; assembly: GCA_050741115.1. Classification (GTDB taxonomy): domain Bacteria; phylum Pseudomonadota; class Gammaproteobacteria; order Burkholderiales; family SG8-41; genus SG8-41. Next base: position 2,473 of record JBOIEM010000194.1, on the reverse strand, counting down.
CGATTTCAACCTGGCGCGCGACGCGGCCGACCTGCTCGAGCTGCTCGGGAAGACGGGGCATCCCGGCGCGGTCAGGCCCGAGATCACCGAGAGCATGATCGAGCTCAACACCTCGATCCATTCGACCCACTACTCGCTGGTGCGGGAGCTGCGGGCGATCCGGGACGCCGTGGCGCGGGCGGCGCAGCGGCTGAACCTGCGGGTCGCCGGCGGCGGCTCTCACCCGTTCCACCAGTGGCACGAGCGCCGCATCTACCCGACGGAGCGTTTCCAGCACATTCTCGATCTCTACGGCTACCTCGCCAAGCAGTTCACGATCTTCGGCCAGCACGTGCACATCGGCTGCCCGGGCGGGGACGAGGCGGTCTACCTCACGCACCTCCTCTCCCGATACGCGCCGCATTTCATCGCGTTATCGGCGTCCTCGCCGTTCCAGCAGGGCGAGGACACTTCCTACCAGTCCTCGCGGCTGAATACCGTGGCCGCATTTCCGCTGTCCGGGCAGATGCCGTTCGTGCTTTCCTGGATCGAGTTCCTCGCTTATTTCGAGAAGATGCGGGGCTACGGCATCGTCGAGAGCATGAAGGACTTCTACTGGGACATCCGGCCCCGGCCCGAGTACGGCACGGTCGAGATCCGGGTGTTCGATACGCCGCTTTCGGTGGAGCGCGCGGCGGCGCTCGCCGCGTACACGCAGGCGCTCGCCCGCCACCTGCTCGAGGACCGGCCGCGCCCGCCGTCGCGAGAGGTCTATCTCTTCTACAGCCACAACCGCTTCCAGGCGTGCCGCTACGGGCTCGCCGGGAAGCTGATCGACGCCGACACGGGCCGGCAGGTGCCCCTCAAGGACGACGTGCTCGAGACCATCGCCCTGGTCGAGCCGCACGCCGCGCGGCTCGGCGGCGGCCTGGCCCTGAAGGAGCTCGAATCCGGGGTCCGCAACGGCGCGGGAGACGCGGATTGGCTTCGCCGCGCCTACCGGGAGCGCGGCACGCTCACCGAGGTTGCGCGCCTGCAAAGCGATCTCTGGATGGGGCCTGCGCGCCCGGCGCGGTGATAAGAGGTCATAATAGTCGCATGCGACCCTCTCGTGCGACCGTGCGGAAGGCGTGGGCCGCGCTCGGCATGCTGGCCGCGGCGGCGCTGGCGGGCGTTCTGCCCGCTGCCGAAACCGGCAAGGCGCAGCCGGTGGTGCTGCTCAGGCTGGAGGGCGCCGTCAGCCCGGCGACCGCCGACTACGTGGCGCGGGGCCTGCGCAAGGCGGCCGATCGAGGCGCCGCGCTGGTCGTGCTCCAGATGGACACGCCGGGCGGGCTCGACACCTCGATGCGCTGGATCATAAAGGAGATCCTCGCCTCGCCGGTGCCGGTCGCGGCGTTTGTCGCGCCGAGCGGCGCGCGCGCGGCAAGCGCCGGCACCTTCATCCTTTACGCGAGCCACATCGCGGCGATGGCGCCCGCGACCAACCTCGGCGCCGCGACCCCCGTGCCGATCGGTATCGCTCCGGAGGGCGATTCCGGGAAGCAGCGTAAGCCCGAATCGAAGTCCGGCAAGAAGCCCGCCAAGGACGCGGCGGAGGACGAGCCTGATTCCAAGGGCGCCATGACACGCAAGCAGGTCAATGACGCGGCGGCCTACATCCGCAGCCTCGCCCAATTGAGGGGGCGCAACGCCGACTGGGGCGAGCAAGCGGTGCGCGAGGCGGTGAGCCTGCCGGCGGAGGAGGCGAGAAAGCGCAAGGTGGTCGACATCGTCGCGCTCGACGTGAGCGACCTCCTGAAGCAGCTGCACGGCAGGAAAATCACCGTGCAGGGCGTGGAGCGAATGCTCGCGACCCAGGGCGCCACGGTCACCGCGCTCGAGCCGGACTGGCGCAGCCGTCTGCTCACCGTCATCACGGATCCGGGCATCGCGCTGATCCTCATGATGATCGGGATCTACGGCATCATCTTCGAGTTTTCCAACCCAGGCTACGTGCTGCCCGGCGTCGTGGGGGGGATCTGCCTGCTGCTCGCGCTCTACTCCTTCCAGCTGCTGCCGGTGAACTACGCGGGACTCGCGCTGATCCTGCTCGGGCTCGCTTTCATAGTCGCGGAAGCGTTTCTGCCCAGCTTTGGCTCGCTCGGCATCGGGGGCGTGGTGGCACTGGTATTCGGCTCGGTGATCCTGTTCGATCCCGAAATTGCCGCCGACTACGTTCTGCCGCTGCCTTTCGTCGTGATGCTCGCGGCGACGAGCGCAACGGTCGTGTTCTTCACCGTGTGGTTCGCGCTCAGGGCCCGGCGCCGCCCGGTGGTGAGCGGAGCCGAGGGGATCGTCGGGGCGAGCGGCACGGCACTGTCGGAATTCGAGCGCGAAGGCTGGGCGCAGGTGCGCGGCGAAACCTGGCGCGTGGTGAGCGCGGCGCCGCTCGCCAGCGGACAGAAGTTGCGGGTGACCGGGGTCGACGGGCTCACCCTGCGGGTCGAGCCCC
>JBOIEM010000193.1:0-8465 GCA_050741115.1 Burkholderiales bacterium | reverse complement strand
TCTGCGTCCTCTGTGTCCTCTGTGGTTCAGCTTTTGACTTGTCTCATTCGATACTCCGCCGAGCGCGCGTGCGCGGTCAGGCCCTCGCCGCGCGCAAGCTCGGCGGCGACCTTGCCGAGCTTCGCCGCCGCCTTGCGCGGGATGCGGATCACGCTGGAGCGTTTCTGGAAATCGTAGACGCCGAGCGGCGAGGAAAAGCGCGCGGTGCGCGCGGTGGGCAGCACGTGGTTCGGGCCCGCGCAGTAGTCGCCCAGCGCCTCCGAGCTGTAGGCGCCGAGAAAGATCGCGCCGGCGTGACGGATCTTCGGCAGGAGCCGCTCCGGGTCGCGGACGGACAGCTCCAGATGCTCCGGCGCGATCCGGTTCACCAGCCGGCACGCCTCGTCCAGGTTGCGCACGCGAATGAGCGCCCCGCGTTTCGACAGCGCCGCGGCGATCACCGCGTTCCGCGGCAATGCGGCGAGCTGGCGGCTCATGCTGGCGGCGACCGCCTCGAGGAATCCGGCGTCGGGCGTGATCAGTATCGCCTGTGCCAGCTCGTCGTGCTCGGCCTGGGCGAAGAGATCCATCGCCACCCAATCAGCCTCCGTGCTGCCGTCGCATACCACCACCACCTCCGACGGCCCCGCGATCATGTCGATGCCGACGATGCCGAACACGCGCCGCTTGGCGGCCGCGACGTAGACGTTGCCGGGGCCCACGATCTTGTCCACCGCGGGAATCGTCGCGGTGCCGTAGGCGAGCGCCCCGACCGCCTGCGCGCCCCCGACGCAGAACACGCGATCCACGCCGCAAATCGCGGCTGCCGCAAGCACGAGTTCGCTGCGCTCCCCGTCCGGTGCCGGCGCCACCATGATGACCTCGCGCACGCCGGCGACTTTCGCCGGCACCGAGTTCATGATCACCGAGGAGGGATAGGCGGCTTTTCCGCCCGGAACGTAGATGCCCACGCGATCGAGCGCCGTCACGCGCTGGCCGAGCACCGTGCCGGCCCGGTCGCGATACCGCCACGAGGCCGCGAGCTGCTTCCTGTGATAGGCGCGCACGCGCCCCACCGCGGTCTCGAGTGCCGCGCGGCTCTCTCTCGGAATCCGGATGCGGGCCCGTTTCAGCTCCGCGCCTGGAACCTCGAGGCTCGCGACCGAGTCGGCCGGCGTCCGGTCGAACCGCCGCGTGTACTCGAGCACCGCCGCGTCGCCGCGCGCCTTCACGTCGGCGAGAATGGCCGCGACCGCGGCGTCCACCGCCGGGTCCTGGATCGACTCGATTGCGAGCAGCTCCGCGATGCGCGCCTCGAAGTCGGGCTGCGTCGTCGCCAGGCGCAGGATCCGGATCATCGCGCCGCCCGCGCGAACGCCTCGAGCAGCGGTTGGATCGCGGCGCGCTTCAGCTTCAGCGCCGCCTGGTTGACGATGAGACGCGCGCTGACCGGAGCGATCTCCTCCACCGCCTTCAGGCGGTTGGCGCGCAGTGTCCTGCCGGTGTCCACGAGATCGACGATGGCGTCCGCGAGCCCGGTGAGCGGCGCCAGCTCCATCGAGCCGTAGAGCTTGATGAGATCGACGTGTACGCCTTTGGCCGCGAAGTGCTCGCGCGCGGTCCGCACGTACTTGGTGGCGACGCGCTGGCGCGCGCCCTGGCGCACCGCGCGCCGGTAGTCGAATCCCGCCGGCACCGCGACCACCATGCGGCAGCGGGCGATCCCGAGATCGAGCGGCTGGTAGAGCCCCTCCCCGCCGTTCTCGTCCAGCACGTCCCGGCCGGCCACGCCGAGATCGGCCGCGCCGTACTGCACGTAGGTGGGCACGTCGGTCGCGCGCACGATGAGGAGTCGCACGTCGGCTCGATTGGTGCGCAGGATCAGCTTGCGCGAGCGCTCCGGATCGTCGCGCGCGACGACGCCCGCGCTCTTCAGCAGCGGCGCGGCCTGGTCGTATATGCGGCCCTTCGAGAGGGCGATCGTGATCACGTCGGCAGCCCGGTCAATTCGAGAGGCGCAGTATTCTACAGCAAGAACAACAGATTAGCCGGGACGGCGCCGACCGCGCTGGCCAAGCCAGCAGCAGTGCTTGCGCTAGCGGACGCGCCTGATGCGCGCGCCGAGCTTCGAGAGCTTCTCCTCGATCCGCTCGTAGCCGCGGTCGAGGTGGTAGACGCGCTCCACGGTGGTCGCGCCGCGCGCGATCAGTCCGCCCAGCACCAGGCTCGCCGAGGCGCGCAGGTCCGTCGCCATCACGGTCGCGCCGTCGAGGTGCGCGACCCCCTTCACCACCGCGGTGTTGCCTTCGACCTCGATGTCGGCGCCGAGGCGCTTCAACTCCTGCACGTGCATGAAGCGGTTCTCGAACACGGTCTCGGTCACGAGGGCGGTCCCGCGCGCGATGCTGTCGAGCGCCATGAATTGCGCCTGCATGTCGGTGGGAAACGCCGGGTACGGCGCCGTGCGCACGTTGACCGCGTCGAGCGCGCCGTTGGTCCGCAGCGCGATCCAGTCCGGCCCGGTCGTGACCTGCGCTCCCGCTTCGCGCAGCTTCTCCAGCACCGCATCGAGGATGTCGGGCCGCACTCCGGTCAGTCGTATGCTGCCGCCGGTCGCCGCCCCCGCCGCCAGATAGGTGCCGGTCTCGATGCGGTCGGGCATCACGCGGTAGCGCGCGCCGTGCAGCCGGTCGACGCCCTCGATGGTAATGACATCGCTGCCCGCTCCCGCCACGCGCGCGCCCATGGCGTTCAAGCAGTGGGCGAGGTCCACCACCTCAGGCTCGCGCGCGGCGTTCTCGATCACCGTCGTCCCGCTCGCAAGAGTGGCCGCCATCATGATGTTCTCGGTGCCGGTGACCGTGACGAGGTCCATGCACATGCGCGCGCCCGCGAGCCGCTTCGCGCGCACCGAGATGTAGCCGTGCTCGATCGCGACCTCGGCCCCCATCGCCTGCAGTCCCTTCAGGTGCTGGTCCACCGGCCGCAGCCCGATCGCGCAGCCGCCGGGCAGCGACACGCGCGCCTCCCCGCAGCGCGCCGCGAGCGGCCCCAGCACCAGCACGGAAGCGCGCATGGTCTTCACCAGGTCGTAGGGCGCGACCGGCTCGGAGAGGCGCGCGGAAGCGAGCTCCACGCCGAGCCTCTCGTCGATCGAAACCCTGACGCCCATCTGGGCGAGCAGGTTGAGCATGGTGGTCACGTCGTGCAGATGCGGCACGTTGGACACGCTGAGCGGCTCCGTGGTGAGGAGCGCGGCGGTGAGGATCGGCAGCGCCGCGTTCTTGGCGCCGGATATGGCGACCTCCCCCGCGAGCGGCACCCCGCCCTCGATGAGGAGCTTATCCATGCCGCGCCGCCCAGTCCTCGGGCGTGTAGGTCTGCATCGAGAGCGCGTGGATCTCCGCGCCCATGCGCGCGCCCAGCACTGCGTAGACCTGCTGGTGCTGCTGCACGCGCGATCGGCCCCGGAAGGCGGGACTCACGATCACCGCCTCGAAGTGATGCCCGTCGCCCTGCACCGCCACGTGCTCGCAGGCGAGGCCTTCCTGTATCCAGTTCTTGATCTGATCGGGGTCGATCACGGGTCAATACCTGAGCTTGTAGCCGGAGCGCAGCAGCCACAGGGTGAAAAATGATAAGGCGAAGAAACAGGCCGCGACAATCGTGAGCGACAGCCAGGGCGAGACGTCGCTCGCCCCGAAGAAGCCGTAGCGGAACCCGTCCACCATGTAGAAGATCGGGTTCAGGTGCGAGGCCGCCCGCCAGAAGGGCGGCAGCGACTGAATCGAGTAGAACACCCCGGAGAGGAAGGTCAGCGGCAGAATGATGAAATTCTGGAACGCGGCGAGCCCGTCCACCTTGTCCGAATGGATCCCGGCGATGATGCCGAGCGCGCCCATCACGCCGCTGCCGGCGAGCGCGAACGCGGCCGCCCATAGCGGGTGCGCGAGCCTCAGGTCCACGAACCACACGGTGGCGATGAAGACCCCCGCGCCCACCACCACGCCGCGCGCAACCGCCGCGAGCAGATAGGCGCCGAAGAACTCCTGGTACGAGAGCGGCGGCAGCAGCACGAACACGATGTTGCCGGTCATCTTCGACTGCATGAGGCTCGAAGAGCTGTTGGCGAAGGCGTTCTGCAGCACCGACATCATCGCCAGCCCCGGCACCAGGAAGGCCGCGTAGTCCACGCCGGGAAAGATCTCGATGCGCCCGCTCAGCGAGTACGCGAACACGACCAGGAACAGCAGTGCGCTCAGCACTGGCGCCAGAACGGTCTGCACGCTCACTTTCCAGAAGCGCAGCCATTCCTTGCGGAACAGCGTATAGAACCCCGTGATGGGTGACGGGTCGTTCATGCCCTGCGCATGATCTGCACGAATATCTCCTCCAGGTCGGGTTGCAGGACCTCCAGCTCCTGGATCGCGATCCCGGCGGAGCGCAGCTCGGCGATCACGCGCTCGACCGCGGTGTAGTCGCGCAGCGCGAGCCGGTAGCCGCCCTCGCGGCGCAGGTTGACGAAGGGGGCGAGCGCGTCCGGCAGCCGGTCCGGCTGCAACCTCAGTTCCAGGTAGCATCCGGAATGCAGGCGCAGCAGGTTCTGGGTCGTGTCGAGGGCGACGATGCGCCCCTGCTTGAGCATCGCGATGCGCGCGCACAATGCCTCCGCCTCCTCCAGGTAGTGGGTGGTGAGCACGACGGTGTGGCCGTCGCGGTTCAACCGGCGGATGAACTGCCAGAGCGCCTGCCGCAGCTCCACGTCCACCCCGGCGGTCGGCTCGTCGAGCACGATCACCGGCGGCTTGTGCACCAGCGCCTGGGCAACCAGCACGCGCCGCTTCATCCCTCCCGAGAGCGCGCGCATGTTGGTCGATGCGCGGTCGCTCAAGTCGAGGTTGTGCATCACCTCCTCGATCCAGCCGCGATTGTCGCGCAGACCGAAGTAGCCGGACTGGAACTCGAGCGCCTCGCGCACCGTGAAGAAGGGATCGAACACCAGCTCCTGCGGGACCACGCCCAGCGCGCGGCGCGCCGCGCGGTAATCGGCGACCACGTCGTGCCCCAGCACCCGCGCCGAGCCGCTCGAGGCGCGCACGAGGCCGGCCAGAATGTTGATGAGCGTGGTTTTGCCCGCGCCGTTCGGGCCGAGCAGGCCGAAAAACTCGCCCTGCCCGACCGTCAGGCTGATGCCGTCGAGCGCGCGTATTTCCCCGTAATTCTTGGAGACCTGCTCGACCTGGATGGCTGGAACCATTATCGGGAAGGCGGGAGGCGGGTAGCGGGAGGCGAAGCCGCCGGATCGCAGGGTTCGCGCCTCACTCCGTCCTCCTCACGCCTCCCCCAGCAGTTCGGTGACGCCGTAGAGCTCGGCGAGGCTCTTCATGCTGGCGGGCAGGTTGCGATAGCGGATCTCGCGGCCGTTGCGGATCGCCTCGCGCCTCCATTCGAGCAGCAGGCTGAGCGCCGTCGAGTCCACTTCGGTGACGCCCGAGAGGTCGACCGTCACCCGCGGCCCGCTGAAACGCTCCGCGCCCTGCGCCAGCAGGGACACGACGTTGTCGGCGGTGACCGGCCCCTGCACGGCGCAGTCGTCGCCGTTGCAGACGATCATTGGCGTGACACGAGCTGCTTGTTCTTCTCGGCGAGCGCCCGCACCAGCCCGTCGATCCCGCCTTTCTGCACCTCGGTATTGAAGCTGCCGCGATAGCTCTGCACCAGGCTCAGGTCCCCTACCACGACGTCGTACACCTTCCAGCCGGCGTCGCTCTTCTGCATCCGGTAATCGACGGTGACGGGCTGGCCCCCGGGCTGGCTGATCAGCGATTTCACCACGACGTCCGCGTCCCCGGGCTGCAGGCGCAGCGGCCGGTACTCGATGGCCTGATCGCGATAGGCCGCGAACGTCGCCGCGTAGGTCTGCACCAGCAGCGTGCGGAACTCCCCGACCAGCAGTTTCTGCTGCTCGGGGCTTGCCTCGCGCCAATGCCTGCCCACGGCGAGCTGCGTCATGCGGACGAAATTGAAATGCGGCAGCACCTTTTTCTCGACGAGATCCACCACCTTCTTCTGGTTGCCCGCCTGGATGTCCTTGTCCGCGCGCAGCACCGCGAGCACCTCATCCGTCACGCTCTTCGCGAGCGCGTCCGGCGGCGTCATGTTCTGTGCCGCTGCCGGCACGGCCGCCGCACAGAACGCCGCCACCAATCCGATCAGCAATCGCTTGGTCATCGCATCTCCCATCAGTCCTGAGGACTTTCGCGCGATGAGCGGCAGGCGAATCTGTCCGCTCGATCGCGCGAAGTTAAACCGGCGCGTAGCGTCCGGTTTGACACTACTTAGACCCGCCCTCGGCCGCTTTGTTGTAGAGAAATTGGCCGATCAGCTTCTCCAGCACTACCGCGGACTGCGTCAACTTCACCGTGTCGCCGTCCTTGAGCATGGCGGTGTCGCCGCCCGCCTCGAGCCCCACGTACTGCTCCCCGAGCAGGCCCGAGGTGAGGACGGACAGCGAGGTGTCCTTCGGGAATTCGTAGCGCCGGTCGATGTTCATCATCACGCGGGCGGTGAATTTCTTGCCGTCGAACTGGATGTCGTCCACCCGGCCTACCACGACGCCCGAGCTTTTCACCGGCGCGCGCACCTTGAGGCCGCCGATATTATCGAACTCCGCGGTGATGCTGTAGGTGGCGCCGGTGTTGAAGGTCGTGCTGGCGTTGCCCACCTTCAGAGCCAGCACGAAAAGCGCCGCAATCCCGCTCGCCACGAAGATGCCGACCCACAGGTCAAGCAAGGTCTTGTCCATAGTCTAGATCCCTTTGAACATGAAAGCGGTGAGGACGAAATCGAGCCCCAGTATGGCGAGAGAAGAGGTAACGACCGTGCGCGTCGTGGCCCCGGAAACGCCTTCCGCGGTCGGGGGGGCGTCGTACCCCTCGAACAACGCGATCGCGGTGACCGCCACGCCGAACACCACGCTCTTGATCACGCCATTCACGATATCCTGCCTGAAGTCCACCGCGCTCTGCATCTGTGACCAGAACGCGCCTTCGTCCACGCCGATGACGACCACCGCGATCAGGTAGCCGCCAAACACGCCCACGGCGCTGAACATCGCAGCGAGCAGCGGCATCGAGATCACGCCTCCCCAGAACCGCGGCCCGATGACGCGAGCGATCGGATCCACCGCCATCATCTCCATGGCGGAGATCTGCTCGGTGGCCTTCATCAGGCCGATCTCGGCGGTCATCGCCGAGCCGGCCCGGCTTGCGAACAGCAGCGCCGAAACCACGGGACCGAGCTCGCGGGTGAGCGAGAGCGCGACCAGCGTGCCGACCGCCTCCGAGGAGCCGTACTTCTGGAGCGTCTCGTAGCCCTGCAGACCCAGCACCATGCCCACGAACAGGCCCGAGACGATGATGATGATGAGCGAGAGCACTCCCGCGAAGTAGATCTCCCTGAACGTCAGGCCGCGAAACCGGCGGAAGCTGGTGGCCGAGCGCGCGAGAGTGAACAGGAAGAACCGGGTCGCAAATCCGAGCCGCCAGACGCCGTTGATGACGTGGCGCCCGACGATACGCAGGCCTTTCCCGACGTACTTAGACACCACCGGCCGCCCCCAGCTCCAGGTCCGCAACATACGGCGCGCCGGGATAATGGAACGGCAGCGGACCGTCCATCTCGCCCCACACGAACTGGTGGACGAAGGGCGCGCGGGAGTCGCGGATCTCGTCCGGCGTGCCGTGCGCGACGACGACACCGTCCGCCATGAAGTAGACGTAGTCGACGATCTTGAGCGACTCCTGGACATCGTGCGTGACCACGATCGAGGTCGCTCCCAGCGCGTCGCCGAGCCGCCGCACCAGGTTGCTGATGACGCCCATCGAGATCGGGTCGAGCCCGGTGAACGGCTCGTCGTACATGATGAGCATGGGATCGAGCGCGATCGCGCGGGCGAGTGCCACGCGCCGTGCCATGCCGCCCGAGAGCTCGGCGGGCATCATGTGCTGCGCGCCGCGCAGCCCCACCGCGTTCAGCTTCATGAGCACGAGGTCCTCGATGACGGCTTGCGGCAGGTCGGTGTGCTCGCGGATCTGGAACGCGACGTTCTCGAACACGGAGAGGTCGGTGAACAGCGCGCCGAACTGATAGAGCATGCCCATCCTGCGCCGCATCGCGTAGAGCTCCTCCTCGCCGAGCCGGTTCATGACCCGGCCGGCAACCGTTACCGTGCCGGTCGCGGGCTTCAACGCGCCCCCGATCATGCGCAGCAGCGTGGTCTTGCCGCACCCGGAGAGCCCCATGATCGCCACGGTCCTGCCGCGCGGCACGACCATATTGATGCCCTTCAACACCGGGCGCACGTCGTACGCGAAGTTGACGTCCTTGATTTCGACGAGGTTTTCCATCACGACCAGGGAGGCTTGTCCAAAGGCACGTCGATTTTAAACCAGCCCCGACAGCGCAACAATCGAACTTTGATCCGC
>JBOIEM010000192.1:0-8923 GCA_050741115.1 Burkholderiales bacterium | reverse complement strand
TCAAGATCCCGGCCAAGAACGAGTTCCCCGTGGGGAAGGTGCCGCATCAGGGCGAGTGGCTTCACGTCTTGAAGACTGGCGGCTGCGTCGGATGCCACGCGATGGGTTCGCTCGGAACGCGCACGATGCCCAAGGATCTCGCCCACATGAAATCTTCCGAGGCCTGGGCGCGGCGCATTCAATCGGGGCAAGCCCTGCCGCAAATGGCCCGTGACATCAACCGTCTCGATGCGCCGCGCGCGCTCGCCTTGTTTGCCGACTGGACCGATCGCATCGCCGCCGGCGAGCTGCCGTTCGCGCAGCCGCAGCGCCCGCAAGGGGTCGAGCGCAACATCGTCCTTACACTGTGGAACTGGGGTCACCCCACGACCTACCTGCACGATCTCATCGGGACTGACCGGCGAAATCCGACAGTAAACGCTCGCGGCAAGTTCTACGGGTCGCCGGAGGAAAGCACGGATTTCGTCCCGATCCTCGATCCAAGGACGAACACCGTGAGCGAGGTGAAGCATCCGGTGCGCGACCCGAAGACGCCGTCCTCGAAGTCGAGCCCGATGCAGCCCTCTCCGTACTGGGGACCCAATCCGATCTGGGACAGCCAGACCAGCAATCACAATCCGATGATGGATGAAAAGGGGCGCCCCTGGTTCACCGCGCGGGTGCGTCATCCGAGCAACCCGGACTTCTGCAAGAAGGGATCGAGCCATCCATCGGCGAAGGCGTTCCCGCTCGAGCAGTCCGGCCGCCATCTCTCGATGTACGACCCGGCGACGAGCAAGTTCACGCTGATCAGCACCTGCTTCCCCACGCACCACCTGATCTTCGCCGAAGACGCGAACCAGACGGTGTGGACCAGCCCCTTGTTCGGCACGGGGGTGGTCGGCTGGCTCAACCGGAAGATGTTCGAGGAGACCGGCGACGAGGCAAGATCGCAGGGCTGGACGCCGTTGATCCTCGACACCAACGGCAACGGCAAGCGCGATGCGTACGTCGAGCCCGACCAGCCGCTCGATCCGACCAGGGACAAGCGGGTCGCGCTGCCCCTTTACGCCGTCGCCGTGAACCCGGTTGATGGTGCTGTCTGGGGAACGGCGTGGTGGTCACCGTACCCCGGTTACATCGTCCGGATCAATCCAGGGCCGGATCCGACGCACACGGCGCTTACAGAGGTCTACGAGCCGCCGTTCCCCGGCTACGGGCCGCGCGGCGGCGACATCGACCGCAACGGCATCTACTGGGTGTCGTTGTCGAGCGGGCACCTCGGAAAGTTCGACCGCAGCAAGTGCAAGGGACCGTTGAACGGCCCGAAAGCAACCGGCAAGCACTGCCCCGAGGGCTGGACGCTCTATCCGCTGCCGGGGCCGCAGTTCAGGGGCATTGCGGACGGCGGCAGCGCCGAGGCGAGCTATTACACCTGGGTCGACCAGTACAACACGTTAGGATTGGGAGCGAACGTTCCGATCGTCACCGGCAACCTCAACGAATCGTACTTCGCTCTGGTGAACGGGAAGTTCGTCAACCTGCGTGTCCCATACCCGATGGGATTTTTCGCGAAGTGGGCCGAGGGACGCATCGATGATCCGAACGCCGGATGGAAAGGAAGGGCGCTGTGGGCAACTGAATCCACGCGGACGGTGTTCCACAACGAGGGTGGCAAGGAGAACCGGCCTCGGGTGGTGAAGTTCCAGCTTCGCCCCGATCCGCTGGCGAGATGAGGCGTGACTCGTGACTCGCGGCTCGTCGCGACAAGAACCCCGCTTCGGCGGGGTTTTTTGTTTCCGGGGCATCCTCCATCCCTCATCCTTCATCCTTCCGGGGATTCGCCGCGAACCCCATCCTCGCCGCAAGTGTCTATACTGATATACCCTTCCCGGGAGGATATGGAATGTTGCGTGAAATCGAGGGGATAGCCGACGAGCCGCGCACCCGCCGGCGCTGGTTCCACAACGAATTTTTCGACCTGTTCGTGTGGCAGACGGAGCAGGGCGACGTCACCCTGTTCCAGCTCTGCTACGGCATCGGCGCGAACGAGCGCGCGCTGGTGTGGCATCGCAGCGGCGGCTTCTTCCACGACGGGGCGGGACCGGCGAAGCCGCCCGCGGCCGACAAGATCATGGCGCGCTTCGACGTGGCCGCGCAGCCCTTGCCGCAGAATATCCGCCAGGCCGTGAGCGAGCGCATTCGCGAGCACCTGGTGAGCGAAGAGCCGGCTGCCGCCCGGCGCAAGCGCTTCCGCCGCGAGGACTGGCAGAAGGCGCCGGCGGCCTGAGCCGGGCCTCCCGTCCGGCTCCGCACGATCGGTGGCGGCTTGGTCGCGGCGGGCGATTCCGGGGCGACGTTCTCCGCCTGCCGCCGCTGGCGCTACCTGCTCTGGCGCCGCTGGGACCGCGCGCGGCCCGCAGCCAATTTCCTCATTCTCAATCCGAGCACCGCGGACGAGGTCAAGCTCGACCCGACCTGCTCGCGCGCGCGGGACTACGCCGAGCGCTGGGGATACGGGGCACTCATCGTGACCAACGTGTTCGCCTGGCGCGCGACCGACCCGGCAGCGCTGAAGGCGGCGCGCGACCCGGTGGGGCCGGAAAACGATCGGGCGATCCTGCGCGCCGCGCGCGAGGCGGCGATTGTCGTGTGCGCGTGGGGTAACCACGGCGCGCACCTCGATCGCTCGGAAGCCGTCGTGCGGCTTTTGCGCCAGGCGCGGTTGCACGCGCTGCGCGTGAACGGCAGCGGCGAGCCCACGCACCCGCTCTACTTGCCGGGGACGCTCAAGCCCGTGCGCTGGGCGCCCTTCCGCGAGCGGCGCCGTTTCAGCCTGAACGGCCGGTAACGAACACGACAAAAAAGCGGGCCGGCCACGAGGGCACGGCCCGCCTCCGGGGGAGACGGTGTTCTAGATCTGGCTCGACAGCGCGCGGAGCCGCCCCATAAAGACGGTCATGTCGATGCCTTCGAATTCGTCCGGCAGTTGCGGGCTCAGCTCCTGCGGTGTCTGGTAGCAGGAGAGGGCGACGACCGCATACGCCGGGCTCCAGTTCACGCACAGCAGGTCGCCGTCATGTTGGGCAGAGGCCGTGCTCGAATTGGATTTCGCCGCCTTTGCCTTACGGAAATCATTTATGTTGATCACCATTCCATCCTCCAAGACTTCTGCGGTTCCGCCCGAACCTACGCAGGTTCCATGCCAAGCTCCGGCCTGCGCCCGTCGGTTTAATCTAACTGCATGAATAGACGGAGCTATGTTCCATGAACGCCCGTGTGCCGCCGCCGCTCGTTGGGCGTGACCGAGTGCCGGGCTGCAGGCCATCCGCTGGCCGGCGCAGGATGCGCTATCGAAATTTCGACAGCGTCGGGTCAGGCGCGTGACTTTTTGCACAGGGTCGCATTCAATTCCCTGGCCGGCGAAATGGCTGCTTGAGCCGGTCAGGGCGATAGACCCGGTCGAGGGGTGGCGCGCCGATTGCGTTACACTAACGCGCTTTTTTTAACCCGCTAACGGCCACATGCTTCTGCACGCTGCGACGATCTTTCTCAGCGCCTTCCTGCTGTTCCTGGTCCAGCCCGTCATCGCCAAGCAGATCCTGCCGTGGTTCGGAGGCGCGGCCGCGGTGTGGGCGACCTGCCTGGTCTTCTTTCAGTCGGTGCTGCTCATCGGCTACGCCTATTCCGACTGGACGACGCGCCTGTTCGCCCCGCGCGGGCAGGCCCGGCTCCACGTCGCGCTGCTTGCCCTGAGCCTGCTGATCCTGCCGATCATCCCGGGCGCGCAGTGGAAGCCGGGCGCAGACGGAGGCGAGCCGACCCTGATGATACTGGGCCTGCTCGGAGCGACCATCGGCCTGCCGTACTTCCTGCTCTCGACCACGACCCCCCTCGTTCAGGCGTGGTTCTGGCAGCGCTTCCGGCATCCCGTGCCGTACCGTCTGTTCGCGCTGTCGAACTTTGCGTCGCTGGTGGCCTTGCTGTCGTACCCCGTGATGATCGAGCCGTTCCTGCCGCTCGTCGCGCAATCGTGGTTGTGGTCGTCCGCTTACGGCGCGTTCGTACTGTTATGCGGCGCGACCGCGTTTCTCAGCACGCGCGGCCCCGCCGGCGCGCCCGCGCCGGCAGCGCAGGAGGGAAGCGGCAGCGAGAAGGCGCCCCCGGTCGGGGACCGGCTGCTCTGGATCGCGCTCTCGGCGATGGGCTCGTGCCTGCTTCTCGCGGTGACCAACCACCTGACGCAGAACATCGCCTCGATCCCGTTCCTGTGGGTGGTGCCGCTCGCGATCTACCTCATCACCTTCATCCTGTGCTTCGACCATCCGCGCTGGTACCACCGCGGGGTGTTCATCGCGGCTGCGGGGGTGGTGCTCCCGGTGATGGCCTGGTATTCCGACTCGCTCGATCTGTGGACCGCCGCGCCGCTCTATGCCGTGGGTCTCTTCGTCTGCTGCATGTTCTGTCACGGCGAGCTCTCCCGCCTCAAGCCTGCGCCGCGCCACCTGACGACGTTCTACCTGATGGTGTCCATCGGCGGCGCGATCGGCGCGCTGCTGGTCGCCGTCGCGGCGCCCATCCTGCTTGCCGGCTATTACGAGCTCGGGATCGCGCTCACGGCGTGCGCAATGCTGCTCTATCACCGCACGCTCGCCGGGCGCTGGTGGCTCGCCGCCGCCACGCTGGCAGTGGTCGTTGCGACCGCGGCGTTCACGGTGGTGGGCGTGACCGACTACCTGCAGAACACCCGCGTCATGGTGCGCAATTTCTACGGCGTCGTGCGCACGCGCGATTACGCGACCCCGGTGCCGTTCCGCGCGATGTACCACGGCAGCATCAACCACGGCGGCCAGCTCCTCGATGCGTCGCTGCGCGGCCGGCCCACCAGCTATTTCGCGCCGACGAGCGGCTACGGCCGGGTCTTCGCGAGCCTGCCTGAGTCGCCGCGACGCGTCGGCGTGGTCGGCCTCGGGGCGGGCGCGCTCGCCGCCTATGCGCGGGCGGGGGACGTGTTCCGGTTCTACGAGATCGACCCCCAGGTCGCCGCCGTCGCGGTCTCGGAATTCACCTACCTGCGCGACAGCCCGGCGCAGACCGACATCGTCCTGGGCGACGGCCGGCTCTCGCTCGAGCGAGAGCCGCCCCAGAGCTACGACGTTCTCGCGATCGATGCTTTCTCCGGGGATTCCATCCCGATGCATCTCATTACGCGCGAGGCAATGGCGGCCTACCTGCGCCACTTGAAGCCGGACGGCGTGATCGTATTCCAGGCGACCAACCGCTTCGTCGACATTGCGCCGGTGGTCGAGCGCCTCGCCGCTTCGTTCGGCCTGGCCTCGGCGCTGGTCTCGGACGTCGCCGAGAGCGACGAAGGGACGGACTACTGGGTCTCCGACACGGACCAGATCATCGTCACGCGCAACGCGCAGCTGCTGGCGGCCGAGCCGATCCGCTCAGTGGCGCAGCCGCTGGCGCCGCGTCCGGACTTCCGGGTCTGGACCGACGATTTCTACAATCTGCTCCGCATCCTGAAGCGGTGACTCCCGACTGATCGCATCGGCGCCTATCGGCAACCCGATTCAGTGCTTGATCTTGGGACGCGATCGAGTCGCGGTTTTGATGAAATTTTGAGCAAACCAGACACGACCGCGTGGGTACGCCCCGGGCGCGGGGGTCGCCGAGGGTTACCCACAACCTTATCCACAAAAATTGTGAATTGTTTAGCGACCCTTCCCGGCGGCGCCTGGGCGCGCCCCGAGCCCGCGCTCGGCAGCCCTCTCCTGGCGCCTGAATAAACAGGGACTTGCAGCGCGGGCGGAAGAGGCTATCCCAGGGGGCGCGGAACGGGCGCGGACCGCTGGAATCAGGGCGTGAGAGCCCCCTCCGTTCTGCTACTGGAGGCGGCCGATACCGCCGTCCTGTTTTGCCGGCTTTCAGAACTGGCGCACGAAGCCCTCTATGCCGCGCAGGAGCATCTCGACCGCGATCGCGGTCAGGATGAGCCCCATGAGGCGCTCGAAGGCGAGAATTGCCCGTTCGCCCGCCTGCTGGGAGATGCGCTCCGCGGCCGTCAGCACGGCCGCCGTCGCGAGCAGCGCGACCGTCACGGCCATGGACCATTCGAGCTGACGCTGGGGCGCGCGCGAGACCAGCAGCATCACGGTCGCGATGGCCGCAGGCCCCGCGATCGCGGGTGTGGCGAGCGGCACGATGAACGGCTCGCCGCTGGCGCCATCCCCGAACACGCCCTCCGGGTGCCGGAAGATCATCCGCAGCGCGATCAGGAACAGGATGAGGCCGCCGGCGATGGTGAGCGCCGAATCGGAGAGTCCGAGAACACCGAGGATGGTCCCGCCGAAGAAGACGAAAGCGAGCAGCACCGCGTACGCGATGGCGCACTCGCGCAGGATCACCCGCGCGCGCCGCGCCGGCTCGACGTGCCGCAGCACCGAGGTAAACAGCGGAATGTTCCCGATCGGGTCCATGACCAGCAGCAGGATCACGACAGCCGAAATGAAGGAGACATCCATCGCGGGGGCGGCCGAAACCGACAGTTTATGCGCAAATCGCACCGAATATTGTTAGAATCGCCGGGATTTCCCTCTGCTGGATAACCCCGCTCAACCGCCTCCCATGCCGGACGCCAGAGTACAGTCCGCCATCGCGCACTGGGCGCCGCGATTCGTGTCGAACGGGGTGCCGCTCACCGACTTCGAGGACGTGACCGCGGGGCTCGAGCGCTGGGAGGACTGGTGCCGCGCCTGGAGCGCGCGCGCGGCGGTCCACGAGGAGCTCGGCCGCAAGAGTCTGGCGGACGGATACGGGATTTCCGCCGGGGCGCATCTGACACGCGCCGCACTGTGCTATCACTTCTCCAAGTTCGTGTTCGTCATCGACACGGGGCAGATGAAATCCGCGCACCGCAAGGCGGTGGAATGCCGCAATCTCGCGCTGCCGCTGATCGACCCGCCGGGGGAGCGCGTGGCGGTTCCCTATGAAGGCAAGCATCTCTACGGAAATCTCCGCAGGCCGCGCGGCGCGGCGAAGCCCCCGGTCGTCGTCATGTGCATGGGGCTCGACTCGACGAAGGAAGAGTTGGATTCCAACGAGAGCGTGTTTCTCGCGCGCGGCATGGCGACCCTCGCCTTCGACGGGCCCGGGCAGGGCGAGGGGGAATACAATTTCGCGATCCGCGGCGATTACGAGGTCGCGGTCAAGGCCGTGCTGGATTACATAGAAACCCGCGGCGACCTTGACGCCGCGCGCATCGGCGTGTGGGGGGTGTCGCTCGGCGGCTACTACGCGCCGCGCGCGGCCGCCTTCGACAAGCGCATCCGGGCGTGCATCGCGCTCTCGGGCCCGTTCGAGTGGGTGGAGTATTTCGACAAGCTGCCCGAGTTGACCCGCGATACGTTCCAGGTCCGCTCCAAGAGCCGCACGATGGCGGAAGCGCGGGAGCGCGCCGCGACGCTGAGCCTCAAGAGCGTGGCGAAGAACATCACCTGCCCGCTCTTCATCGTCGCCGGCAAGCAGGACGGCATCGTGCCCTGGCAGGAGGGCGAGCGGCTCGCCGAGGCGGCATCCGGCCCGGTGGTGCGCTGCTTTCTCGATGACGGCAATCATGTCGCCAACAATCGCGTGTACCGCTGGCGCTCGCAGTCCGCGGACTGGATGGCGCGGCAGCTCGGCGTGAAACCGGTTTAGACGGAGAAAGGGAGAAGACCATGAACCCCGTAATTGCACTTGTCCTGATCGTGGCGTCGTTCGCGGCGGCCGGCGCGGCGACCGCGCAGAAGTACCCGACCCGGCCGGTCCGCATGCTGGTGCCGTTCACCCCGGGCAGCCAGACCGACATCCTCGCGCGCTGGATGGGCGAGAAGGTCACGGAAAGCTCGGGCCAGCAGGTGGTGGTGGACAACCGGCCGGGAGCGGGCGGCACCATCGCCTCCCAGTACGTGCTCGCCGCCAACCCGGACGGGCACACGCTGATGATGGTCTCGACCGGGCATGCCGGCAACGCGACCCTCTACTCGAAGCTGCCCTACGACACGATCAAGGATTTCTCGGGCGTCACGCGCGTGGCGAGCGTGCCCAACCTGCTGGTGGTGCCGCCCGCGCTCGGCGTGAAGAGCGTGAAGGAGCTGATCGCGCTGGCGAAAGCGAAGCCCGGCCAGTTCAACTTCAGCTCGGCGGGGGTCGGCAGCGGCACCCAGATCAACGGCGAGATGTTCAAGGTCGTCACCGGCATCGAGGTCACGCACGTTCCCTACAAGGGCGCGCCGGAGGCGCTCAACAACGTCATCTCGGGCAACGTCCAGTTCTGCTTCACGCCGGTGCTGGTGGCCTCCGGCCAGGTCAAAGCCGGCAAGGTGCTGGCGCTGGCGGTCAGCACCGCCAGACGCTCGCCGATGTTCCCCGACCTGCCGACCGTGGCGGAGGCTGGCGTTGCCGGCTTCGATTACGACCAATGGTACGGCCTGCTCGCCTCGGCGCAGACCCCGCGCGCGCTCCTCAAGGTCGTGAACAGGGAGATGGTACGGGTGCTCAACCTTCCCGAGATCAGGGATCGCATGCTCACCCAGGGGGCGAGCCCGGCGCCCACGACTCCGGAGGAGTTCGACGCCTTCATCCGTTCGGAGGTGAAGCGCTTCGCCAAGGTGCTGATCGCCGCCGGCGCGCGCATCAATTGATCCGGGAGGACACCGGGCCATGGACGCCATCGTCAAAACGAAGAAAGATCCGCGGGTCGAGGCGGCGATCTCGCACTGGGCGCCGCGCTTCGTCATCAATGGCGTGCCGCTCACCGATTTCCAGGAGGTGACGGCGGGCTGCAGCCGCTGGGAGGACTGGTGCGCGGCGTGGAGCGCGCGCGCGGCGGTGCACGAGGCGCTCGGCGAGGAGGCGCTGAAGGAGGGCTTCAAGCTCTCCGCGGGCGAGCATTACA
>JBOIEM010000191.1:0-7499 GCA_050741115.1 Burkholderiales bacterium | reverse complement strand
GCCGGCTCGCTCCTCACGATGGGCACGCTGGGCGACCGAATCGGCAGGCGGCGGCTGCTACTCATCGGCGCGGTCGTGTTCGGCATCGCCTCGGTAATGGCCGCGTTCTCGTCCAGCGCCGAGATGCTGATCGCGATGCGCGCGCTGCTCGGCATTGCGGGCGCCACGCTCGCGCCCTCGACGTTGTCGTTGATCCGCAACATGTTTCACGATACGCAGGAGCGCACGTTCGCGATTGGCGTGTGGATCACCAGCTACTCGGTTGGTGCCGCGATCGGCCCGCTGCTTGGCGGGATGCTGCTGGAGTACTTCTGGTGGGGCTCGGTGTTCCTGCTCGCGGTCCCGGTGATGGCGCTGCTGCTTGCCGTCGGGCCGCTCCTGCTCCCCGAGTACCGCGATCCCGACGCCGGCCGCCTCCACCTCCCGAGCGCGGTGCTCTCGCTGGCCGCGGTGCTCGCCTTGATCTTCGGCCTGAAGCAAGCCGCCCAGGACGGCATGAGCTGGCTGCCGGCGCTCGCCATCGTCGGCGGCGCGGCGCTTGCGCTATTGTTCGTGCGCACGCAGCGAACGCTCGCCGATCCGCTCATCGACTTGCGCGTGTTCCGCGTGCCCGCGTTCAGCGCCGCGCTCGCGATCTATACGCTCGCGACCTTCGTCGCCTTCGGCATCTTCGTGTTCATGGTCCAGTACCTGCAGCTCGTGCTCGGGATGACGCCGCTCATGGCCGGGCTGTGGACGGTGCCCTTCGCGCTCGGGTTCGTCCTCGGTTCCATGCTCGCACCGCGGCTGGTGCGCCGCCTGCGCCGGGCGGACATCATGGCCGGAGGACTCGTGCTCGCGGGGCTGGGCTACATCCTGCTGACCCAGGTAAGCCGGACCGCCGGACCAGGCGTCCTCGTCGCGGGGATGGTCCTGCAGTCCATCGGGCTCGCGCCGGTGTTCACGCTGACCAACGATCTCATCATCGGCGCAGCCCCGCCGCAGCGCGCCGGCGCCGCGGCGGGCATCTCGGAAACCGGCTCCGAACTGGGCGGAGCGCTCGGCATCGCGCTGCTCGGAAGTCTCGCCACCGCCGTCTACGGAAGCGCGCTGGCACGCGAGACGCTCCCGCAGGCCCTCGAGCTGACGGCGGCCGTCTGCGCGGTCATCGTGGTGGTGATGGCGGCGGTGATCGTGCTCATGCTGCGGCGCCAGCGGGCCGGTGCCGAAGCCGCTGGCGCGGTCGGTCGCTAGCCAAATGAATACGACACCGCGCCTCAAGGTCCGCGTCCTGCAGCGCTACCGCGCGCCCGCCGGGCGCGTATTCGACGCGTGGCTCGACTCGAAGCGGGCGGGCAGGTGGCTGTTCGCGACCGCCACGTGCCCGATGGCGCAGGTGAAAATCGATGCGCGCGTCGGAGGCTCGTTCTCCTTCGTGGACGGAAACGACGCCAGAGGGGTCGAGTACGTCGGCGAATATCTGGAAATCGTTCGGCCCAGGCGCCTGGTCTTCACGCTCGCGATGGAGAGCCGCCCGCGCGCCGTTACGCGGGTGACCGTCGAGATCGAAGGGCTGAAATCAGGCTGCGAGCTCAGGCTGCTCCACGAGAATGTCCCCTCGCGCCAGGCGATCCAGGCCGAGAAGCGCTGGACCGGCGTCCTCTACGGGCTGGGGGAGACGCTCGGCGCGGCTTCCTGAATCTCAGGTACCAGGCGTTGCCGTCGTAGAGCTCGCGCGACTCCACCTGCTCCATTGGGGCTCATCGTCGCCCGTTGCTCCCGGTTGCCGTCGGGGTGACGCGTGATCGTGCCCTTCCTAAATAAACTGGGCGCCGCGCGCCGGCGTCAGCAGCTCCCGCCGCATCTCGGCGAGCGCGCTGATCCCGATGAGGGCCATGTCGCGGTCGATCTCCTCGCGCAGGAGCTTGATCACGTGCAGCACGCCCGGCACCCCGGCGATCGCCGCCGCGCAGATGAACGGCCGCCCGACGAAGACGAACTGCGCGCCGAGGGCGAGCGCCTTCAGCACGTCGGTGCCGCGCCGCACGCCGCTGTCCATCATGACGGTCAGGCCGCGGGACTCGGCGGCGATCCCGGGCAGCGCGCGCAGCGGCGCGACGGCGCCGTCGAGCTGGCGACCCCCGTGGTTGGAGACGATGATGCCGTCGGCGCCGCACTCGCGGGCGAGGCGCGCGTCGCTCCGGTCGAGTATCCCCTTCACGACCAGGCGGCCTTTCCAGAGGCGCCGCATCAACTGGAGATGCTTCCACGACAGCCGGTCGCGCCGGCCGCGCTCGCGCTCGCCCGTGCGCGAGATGAGCGGGACGCGCCGTCCCATGTTCTCGAAATGCGGCATGCCGTGCAGCAGCAGCGTGCGGAGAAACATGCCGATGAGCCAGCGCGGCCGGATGATGCTGTCCCAGGCGAGGCGCAGCGTGGGGCGCAGCGGCGTGTCGAAGCCGCTGCGCACGTTGTTCTCGCGGTTGGCCGCGACCTGCACGTCGACCGTGAGGACGAGCGTCTCGTATTGCGCGCGCGCCACGCGCTCGATGAGCTCGGTAATGGGGCCGTCCTCGCCCGGCAGGTAGGCCTGGAACCAGGCGGTCGGGCATTCCTGCCGCACGCTCTCGAGGGTCGTCAGCGAGGCGCCGGAGAGGATCATCGGCACGTTGGCCGCCGCGGCGCCGCGCGCGAGCACGAGGTCGCCCTGGTAAGCGGCCATGGCGGTGCCGCCCATCGGCGCGATCCCGAAGGGCGCATCGTAGGTGCGGCCGAAGAGCGTCGTCTTCTGCGTGCGCGCGGACGTGTCGACCAGCATCCGCGGGACGAACGCAAGCTCGTCCCAGACCTCGCGGTTCGCGCGCCGCGACGCGTTCGTTTCGGCGCCGCCCGTGATGTAACCGTAGATCGGGCGCGGTAGGGTGCGGCGCGCCGCTGTCTCGAAGTCATCGAGCGCCAGCATGTGCCGCAGGACGCGCGGCCCGGGCCGGGAACGCGCCGCCGTCTGGACCAAGGCCGGAGCGAGCTGCTCCGAAGCGGCGGCGGATGTCAGTTCCTGCTTGGTGGTCGTCATGGTGTCGCTCGCGGGGCGGTCCCGTGGCATGGGACGTATAGGCTAATATACACGGGGAGGTCACCATGAAGACTTCACTCGGCATAGGCGCCGTTTCGCTCGGATTGGCGCTGGCAGGCATCGCGGGCGGGGCGTTGGGACAGGACAAGTGGCCGTCGAAGCCGATCCGCATGATCGTGCCGTTCACGGTGGGCTCGGCGAGCGACGTGCTCGGGCGTATCGTCAGCCAGCGGCTCATTGAAATCTGGGGCCAGCAGATCGTCATCGACAACCGGCCGGGCGCGGGCGGTCTGATCGGGAGCGAACTGACGCGCCAGGCAGCGCCCGACGGCTACACCCTCACCATGGTCGGGCAGCCGCACCTGTCCAATGCGCTCCTGCGCGAGCAAAAGCCCTACGATCCCCTGAAGGACTTCACGGCGGTCGCCTTCGTCGGCTCGAACTCCAACGTGATCGTGCTCGGCAAGGGGGTCGAGGCGAAAACCATCCCGGATCTCATCGCGCTCGCCCGGGCGAAGCCCGGCACGTTGAATTTCGGCTCGGCCGGAGTGGGCAGCTCCTCGCATCTCGCCGGGGCGCTGTTCGTGTCGAAGGCGGGGATCAACGCCGTGCACGTGCCGTTTCGCATCGGCGCCGACAGCCGCACGGCATTGATTAACGGCACGATCCAGTTCTACGTCTATCCGCTGCCCGCGATCGTGGGAATGCTCAAGGCCGGAACGCTTCGGGCGCTGGCGGTCGGCTCAGCCAGGCGGGCCGCGGCGCTGCCCGACGTGCCGACGAGCGCGGAAGCGGGATTTCCCCCATACCGCTCGGAGTCGTGGTTCGGCCTCATCGCGCCGCGGGGTCTACCGAGGCGGCTCGTCACCCGGATCAATGCCGACACGGCGGGCGTGCTGAAGGAGACGGCCACAATCGAAAAGTTCACGCAACAAGGCGCGGAGCCCGGGTTCGGCCCGCCCGAGCACTTCGAGAAATTGCTGCGCGCCGAATACGCCGAGCTCGCTCCCCTGATCAAGAGCATCGGCATGAAGGTGCAGTGACGGGTGACGGGAAGGGTGAGTGGCCGTCAACGAGAGCCTGAGGCGCCTGGTCGATCTCTCCGCGACCTGCTGGGCGGGGGAGGCGGAGGTGGCGCGGACCTATTTCCAGAGCCCGCGCCGCTCGAAGAAGAGCGACCTCACGTGGCTCGCCCGCCAGTGCTACAAGGAGATGTGGGGCTCGGGCGTTGGCGACCGCAAAAAGGGGCTTTTCCTCGGGCCGGTGGAGCAGCTGCGCAAGGCGTACCCGAGGATCGACCGCGGGGTGGACCGGCACGAGGTGCTGGAGATCATCGACGGCCTGCGCGCCGAGTTCTACCACTATTGCCTGTTCGCCGACGTCCATGACTACCTCTCCGGCGGGAAGCTCGACCCGCGGCGGCTCGAGAGCTGGCCGGCCGACGACGAGCTTGCGCGCTTGCGCTACGCGTACCGCGACCAGCGCGGGCGGCTCGGCTACTTCGCCGTGCGCTTCACCGAGGGCGGCTACTGCAGCCTCTATTCCACCGGCATGCGGCTGAAGGGAACGGGGGAGCTGAACGACCGCATCGCCCACGCCTGCGAGAAGGTGTATACGGACGAGATCGGCCACATGCGCGAGGGCTTCATCGGGCTCGCGCGCGAGAAGCTGACGCGCGCGCAGTGGGACGAGATCGGGACGATGAGCCGGAAAATCCTGCTGCAGCGCATTCACATGCGCAACGAGCAGTTCGATTTCCCGCTCACCGCCGGGCGCATCCGCGAGATCGAGGCGGGCCGGATCGAGCCGATGCCGTTCGACTACACCGGCCTGGAATAGCGCCGGCGCCTGCCGCCCTCAGCCGCGCCCGACGAAGGGCATCTTGGTTGCCATGATCGTCATGGTGAGCACGTTCACGTCGAGCGGGAGGCTCGCCATGAATACCACCGCGTTACCGACGTGCACCGGATCCATGCGCGGCTCGGGCGCGGTCGTGCCGTTCGCCTGCCGGACGCCCTGCGCCATCCGCTCCGTCATCGGGCTGATCGCGTTGCCGATGTCGACCTGCCCGCAGGCGATTTCGTACGCGCGCCCGTCGAGCGCTATCGTCTTGGTGAGCCCGGTCACCCCGTGCTTGGTCGCCGTGTAGGGCGCCGATCCCGGTCGCGGCGTGTGCGCCGAGATCGAGCCATTGTTGATGATGCGACCGCCGCACGGGACCTGGTCCTTCATCATGCGGAAGGCTGCCTGCGCGCACAGGAACATGCCGGTCAGGTTGACGTCCACCACCGACTGCCATTTATCGAACGGCAGGTCCTCGAACGACACGCCGGGCGCGTTGCCGCCGGCGTTGTTGAACAACACGTCGAGACGCCCGAAGCTTCCCTTGATCTGCGCGAAGAGCGCGCTCACCTGATCGGGTTTGCCGACGTCGGTGGGGACGATGAGCGCGTTCTTCCCAGCCGGACCGGCCTGCGACGCGGTCTGCTCCAGCATTTCCTTGCGGCGTCCTGCCAGCGCGACGCGGTAGCCATCCTTGAGCAGCGCGTGCGCGACCGCCCGTCCGACGCCGGTGCCCGCGCCGGTCACCAGTGCGATCTTGGTGTGAGCAGCCATGATTCGATCTCCGGGTGAGGGCG
The DNA here is from genome assembly GCA_050741115.1 of Burkholderiales bacterium. Taxonomy (GTDB): domain Bacteria; phylum Pseudomonadota; class Gammaproteobacteria; order Burkholderiales; family SG8-41; genus SG8-41. The sequence continues at coordinate 1,808 of JBOIEM010000191.1, read as the reverse complement.
TATGCTACCGCACGCGACGGGCGAGGGGTTCGTTGACAGGCCAAGGAGAGGCTCCTAACATCGTTTCGCCTTCCCCGTCCATCCGAAACAGGAGGAGAAAAACCATGTTTGCCCCACTCAAGCGCGCGGTCGTGCTGGCGGCGCTCGCGGCCGTCCTCGCCTTCGCGGTTCCCGCCGGCGCGCAGCAGCCGAAGAGCCTCAAGTTCCAGTCCACCTGGCCCGCGAGCCTGACACTGCAGGACAACTTCAGATACTTCGCCGAACGGGTGGACAAGCTCACCAGCGGAAGCGTCAAGATCGAGGCGCTCGCCGCCGGCCAGATCGTCCCGCCGTTCGAGATTCTCGATGCCACGCACAAGAAGGTGATCGACGGCGGCCACGGCGTTTCCTACTACTGGGTCGGCAAGAACAAGGCCGCAACGCTATTCGCGGCCACGCCCGCCGGCCCCTTCGGCATGGATCACATGGATTTCCTCGGCTGGATGTACGAAGGCGGCGGCATGGACCTGTACGGGGAGCTCTACCGCGACATCCTGAAGCTCAACGTGGTCGCGTTTCCCATCGGGGGCGCGAGCCCGCAGGCCTTCGGCTGGTTCAAGCGGCCGATCAAGAACCTCGCCGACTTCAAGGGCATGAAGTGCCGCCAGACCGGCATCGTCGCGGAGATCTACCAGAGGATGGGGATGCAGACGGTCAACATGCCGGGCGGGGAGATCGTGCCCTCCGCGCAGCGTGGCGTGATCGACTGCGCCGAGTGGGTGGGCGGGATCGAGGACCTGCGCCTGGGGCTGCCGCAGGTATGGAAGTACCACTACACCCCCGGCATGCACGAAACCAACACCCTGCTCGAACTCATCATCAACGGCGACGTGTGGAAAAGCTTCACGCCGCAGCAGCAGGAAGCGGTGCGCACGGCGACGCTCGACACGTTCGTGCGCTGGGGAGCGAAATGGCAGAAGCAGAACGCCGACGCAATCGAGGAAATGCGCACCAAGTACGGCACGCAGATCCTGCGCACGCCGCCGGAAATCCTGAGAGCGTTCCTGAAGGCCTGGGACGAGATTGCGGCCGAGGAATCGGCGAAGAACCCGTTCTTCAAGAAGGTCTACGACTCGCAGCGCGCCTACGCCGCGAAGGTCGTGCCGGCCAAGCGCTTCATGTACCCGCCGTACTCGTTCGCGGCGAACTACTACTTCCCCGAGGCGAAACCCGCGGCCACGGGCGCGAAGAAGTAGTCGCGGAAGCAGCAGACGGGAAAAAGGCGGCGCGACCGCCTTTTTCTTTTGATCACCCGCCGATCGTGACCATTTTCAGCTATGGCTAGCCCGGCGCCGCTCCACATCCGCGTCGTCCGCGCGATCGACCGGTTCACCGACACCACCGGAACCTGGGTCGCGTGGCTCAACGTTCCGTTGGTGCTGGCGGTGGCCTACGAGGTGATCGCGCGCTACGCGTTTAACGCGCCCACGATCTGGTCGTTCGACGTCACCTACATGCTCTACGGCACCATCTTCATGCTCGGCGCGGCCTACGCCCTGTACAAGGGCGCGCACATCCGCACCGACTTCTTCTTTGAGAAGTGGTCCGTCCGCACCCAGGGCGTGATCGATTCCACCGCTTACATCGTGTTCTTCTTCCCGTCGCTCGCCATGTTCCTCATCGTGAGCGGCGCCGAGGGCTGGTACGCGTTCGAGATCGGCGAAACCTCGGAGCAGACGCCGTGGCGGCCGATCCTCTGGCCGTTCAAGATGGTGATTCCGCTCACCTGCCTGCTGCTGATGATCCAGGGGGTCTCGGAGACGATCAAG
>JBOIEM010000190.1:0-4533 GCA_050741115.1 Burkholderiales bacterium | reverse complement strand
GATCGCGGATGATCTCGACCCGCTCCACGGTGTCGATGTCGGAATGGAGGTAGCGCACCTTGATGCCGTGCTCGCCGAGATAATCGGTGAGGTCCTCGGCCATCCGCTTGGTGAGCGTCGTGACCAGCACGCGTTCGTTCTTGTCGACCCGGTCGTTGATTTCCGACAGCAGCTCGTCCACCTGCGTCGCCGCCGGCCGCACCGCGACTGCCGGATCCACAAGCCCGGTGGGACGCACCACCTGCTCCACCACCTGCGCCTGGTGCACCCGCTCGTACTCGGCGGGCGTGGCGGATACGAAGATCGTGCGCCGCATGAGCTGCTCGAATTCGTCGAACCGCAGCGGGCGGTTGTCGAGGGCCGAGGGCAGGCGGAAGCCGTAGTCCACCAGGTTTTCCTTGCGCGAGCGGTCGCCGCGGTACATGCCGCCCAGCTGAGGCACGGTGACGTGGCTCTCGTCGATGACCATCAGCGCGTCGTGCGGCAGGTAATCGATCAAGGTCGGCGGCGGCTCGCCTGGCATGCGCCCCGAGAGGTGCCGCGAGTAATTCTCAATGCCCTTGCAGAAGCCCATCTCCGCCAGCATTTCGAGATCGAAGCGGGTGCGCTGCTCGATGCGCTGGGCCTCGACCAGCTTTCCCCGCTGCTGGAACCATTCGATCCGCTCGCGCAGCTCGTCCTTGATCGCCTCGATCGCGCGCAGCGTAGTCGCGCGCGGCGTGACGTAGTGGCTCGAGGGATAGACCGTGAAGCGCGGGACGCGCTGCAGGATGTGCCCGGTCAGGGGATCGAAGAGGTGGAGAGACTCGACCTCGTCGTCGAACAGGGTAAGGCGCACGGCGGTTTCCGAGTTCTCCGCCGGGAAGATGTCGAGGACGTCGCCGCGCACGCGAAACACGCCGCGCCGGAACTCGATCTCGTTGCGCTCGTATTGCATGGCGACCAGGCGCTGGATGGCGTCGCGCTGGGAGAGCCGCTCGCGCTCGCGCAGGTGCAGGATCATGCTGTGGTAGTCCACCGGGTCGCCGATGCCGTAGATCGCCGAAACGGTGCAAACGATGATCGTGTCGCGGCGCTCCATGAGCGACTTGGTGGCGGACAGGCGCATCTGCTCGATGTGCTCGTTGATGCTCGAATCCTTCTCGATGTAGAGGTCCTTCGACGGCACGTAGGCTTCGGGCTGGTAGTAGTCGTAGTAGGACACGAAGTACTCGACCGCGTGGTCGGGAAAGAACTCGCGCATCTCGGAATAGAGCTGGGCCGCGAGCGTCTTGTTGGGCGCCATGATCAGCGCCGGGCAGCCGAGGCGCGCGATGACGTGGGCCATGGTGTAGGTCTTGCCGGAGCCGGTGACCCCGAGCAGCGTCTGGAAGGCAAGGCCGTCGCGCACGCCGGCGACGAGCTTCTCGATCGCCTCGGGCTGATCGCCCGCGGGCGGAAACAGCTCGTGCAGCCGGAACGGGCTTTCGGGAAAGCTCAGCAGGGCGGCGGCACGGACCTCGGTTCCGGTCCGCGACCTGGTAGGTACTGTCTCGGGCATCAGGGTCGCGCCAAACCGTGTATTTTCCCACGGCTGCGTCCTCGGTCGCCAGCGTGTCGCTGGCCGGGAGCCTTTCTCCCCGATCCGGTTACGTGAGGACGCGGCTGAAGGTAAAATGCGCTCGCTATGAGCACATCCCTCCTCGCTGGCGTCGAAATGGCACCGCGCGACCCGATCCTGGGCGTTACCGAAGCCTTCAACGCCGACACCAACGCCGACAAGGTGAACCTCGGCGTCGGCGTCTATTACGACGACAACGGGACCGTCCCCGTGCTGGAGTGCGTGCGCCGCGCCGAGCAGAAGCTCGCGGAGGCCCCGCTGCCGCGCAACTACCTGCCGATCGACGGCTTGCATGCCTACGACCGCGCGGTGCAGGAGCTGCTGTTCGGCAAGGACAGCTTGGCCGTGCGCGATCAGCGGGTCGTCACGGTGCAGACGCTGGGCGGCACCGGGGGGCTCAAGGTCGGCGCCGACCTCCTGCGCCGGCTCGGTGCAAACGCCCAGCTGTGGATAAGCGACCCGAGCTGGGAAAACCACCAGGCGTTGTTCGACTACGCGGGGTACAAGGTCCAGTCCTACCCCTATTACGACGCGGCCACCCACGGCGTGAAGTTCGACGCCATGATCGGCACGCTGAAGAAGCTCCCCGCGGGGTCGGTCGTGGTGCTGCACGCCTGCTGCCACAACCCGACCGGAGTCGATCTGTCGGCGGAGCAATGGGGGCGCGTCATCGAGGTCGTCAACGCGCGCGGAATCGTGCCCTTCCTCGACATCGCCTACCAGGGCTTCGCGGAAGGACTCGACGCCGACGCCGTCGTGGTGCGCCGCTTTGCACAGGCCTGCCCGGTCCTCTTCGTGTCGAGCTCGTTCTCGAAGTCGCTCTCGCTCTACGGCGAGCGGGTGGGCGCGCTCTCCGTCGTCACCGAGAGCGCGGACGTCGCGGCGCGCACGCTCTCGCAGTTGAAGCGCGTGATCCGCACCAACTATTCCAATCCCCCGACCCATGGGGGGCAGGCGGCCGTCCTGGTCCTGACCACGCCGGAATTGCGCGCCCTCTGGGACCGGGAGCTCGGCCAGATGCGCGATCGCATCAAGACCATGCGGCGCGAGCTGATCGAGAAGATCCGCGCCATCCGCGCGGACTTCGACTTCAGCTTCGTCATCCGCCAGCGCGGCCTGTTCTCCTATTCCGGCCTCTCCCGCGAGCAGGTGAAGCGGCTGCGCGAGCAATACTCGCTTTACGCCCTCGACAGCGGCCGCATCTGCGTCGCGGCGCTCAACTCCAAGAACGTGGACTACGTGGCGCGTGCGATTGCCAGCGTGCTGATCTAGTTACTTCTTCTCTTCTTTCTTTCCGAACAGGTTCTCGAACCACTGTCCCGCTCTCGCGCCGATCGCGGTGCCCACGCCCGGTCCGAGGACGGCCGTGCCCGCGGCGGCGCCCGCCACAGTCCCGCCCGTCGGATAGAGCAGCGGCGAATCCAGCGTGCCGGAGACGTTGAGCGGAACCGCCACCGCCGCGACCGAAGTGGCCTTGACCCTCGTGTTGATCCGGCCCGAAAGCTCGTCCCGGGGGGAAATGGTCACGTTGCCGTCGGCCGAAAGCGAGCCCGATGCGATATCGAGCCGGGTCAGGCGGCGAGTTCCCCGGTTGATGTTGAGCTGGCCCGCGAGCTTGTCGAAGCGCGTCTCGCCGCCCTTTCCCCCATCCTTGTTGATGAGCGAAGTCGCGGCCTTGCGAATGTCCACGCCGTGCAGAACCCCGCCCTGCACCTCGAATGGCGTGTCGAGCCGCAATGCATCCAGGATCTGCTCAGCTTCGGCAGCGTTGGCCGAGAACACGGGCCGGGCGCTGAGCCGGCCGCTCATGTTCTGCGGCTTGCCAAGCGCCTTGAGCAGCGGATTGATCTCGACCTTGTCGACGTAGGCGCTGCCCTTGAGCTGCACGCCCTTCTCCCATCCCACCACCAGCCTGCCGGTGACGGTACCGCCGTAGAGCTTTGCCCTCAGGTCGCTGAAACTCGCGCCCCTCGGAGTTGCCATGCCTTTCACAACCAGTTCGTCAAAGTGGATTGCCGGGCCGAGCGGCGGCCTCCACGCTCTCGCGCTGGCGTCGATCAGGTAACTCGATTGCTGGGGCTTGACCGACGCCTTGAGCGCGCCGTCGCGGCTGGTGACCGAAATACTCTCGAGGTTCCCGTCATGGGAAAGACTGAGCCGCGCGTCGAACGGCCCGAACGTGGTTTTCTCGAGTTTGATGACGGCGTCGTCGAGCTTGATCGCTTCCAGCCTGACCGCGGGCGGCCGCGAGGGCTGGCCGGCTTTCGCGTCCGCCGGTATCCACGCGGGGATTTTTTCGATCGCCTTCTGCGTCAGTACCAACCCGTCGATCTCGATGCTCTTGATCACCTTGGTGTCATCGAGCAGCGTCCACAGGTCGGGAGTCACGGTGACCTTCCCGACTTTGATATCCTGCGCCCTGCCCACCGTGATGCCGCTGATCGTCAAATGCGGCAGCGGCAATCCCGCTACGCGCAGGCTGCCGATCGTCACGGGCTCCTTGAGTCGCGCCGAAACTTCTCTCTCGATCGTCGGTATGGAGTCATCGAGCGAGATGAAAAACGGCACCACGGCAAGCGCCAGCAGCAGTGCGCCGACGACGAGGCCGATGCGCTTTAACCACTTCATAATTCTCGGAAAAATCGGAAACTAGCGTTGACCGAAGACCAGCCAAGCATTAATATATGCCCCTTCGTAACGCGGCACCATGCAGTTTTTCGCGTAACAGAATTGATTTAATCCCCGATAGCTCAGTTGGTAGAGCGACGGACTGTCAGAAGGCAGCATCACAGGGAAACCTGTGAAGGAAAATCGGGTGAACTCAGGGAATGTCCTTCGTGGAAGAATCCTGAGCCAAGCCCGCCGAAGGGCAACGAGTAGGCGGGAAGGTGCAGAGACTAGGGGGTGAGCAGCCCAGGCGATAAGCCCCCATT
>JBOIEM010000189.1:0-8043 GCA_050741115.1 Burkholderiales bacterium | reverse complement strand
CTGGTGAAGGAAGTGATCGCCGAGCAGCAGCGGACCATCCAGCAGCTCGAGTCGTATATTCACAGGTAGGAAGCTTCACCACAAAGGACACAAAGGACACGAAGGAAAAACAAGAATGATTGGTTCAAATTGTCAGAACCTTTGTGTCCTTAGTGTCCTTCGTGGTTAAAGATTCTCCCCCATGCGGTTCGGGGCGATCATCATCGGCGACGAGATCCTGAGCGGCAAGCGCCAGGACGGGCATCTCGCCCGGGCCATCGCGGCGCTCGGCGCGCGCGGACTGCAGCTCGCCTGGTGCCACTACCTGGGAGACGATCCGGAGCTCATCACGGCGACGCTCCGGCGCACGTTCGATTCCGGCGACGCGGTGTTCAGCTTCGGCGGCATCGGCGCGACCCCCGACGATCACACGCGGGCGGCGGCGGCGCGGGCGGCGGGCGTCGCGTTGCGGCTCCATCCCGATGCGGAAGCGGAGATCCGGGCGCGTTTTGGAAACGACCCCAGGGCGGTCACGCCGCAGCGGCTGATGATGGGAGAGTTCCCGGAAGGCTCCGAGATCATCCCCAATCCCTACAACCGCATCCCCGGCTTCAGCTTCAGGCGCCATCACTTCCTGCCCGGATTCCCGCAGATGGCGTGGCCGATGCTGGAGTGGGTGCTCGACACCCTCTACCGGGACGAGTTCGCGCCGGGAAGCATCGCCGAGTCCTCGATCATCGTGCGCGAGGCGGGAGAGAGCCAGTTGATCGAGCTCATGAACGTCTGCCAGACGCGCTTTCCCCTGATCAAGGTCTTCAGCCTTCCGCGGCTGGAGCCGGACCGCCACATCGAGCTGGGGGTGCGCGGCGAGCCGCAGGCGGTGCAGGGCGCCATCGCCGCCCTCAAGCAAGGTGTCAGCGCTCTCGGCTTTCCGTGGACGGATAGCCGCAATGCGGAATAAAAAAAGCCCCGGTTGCCCGGGGCTCGTCATGCGAGTGTTACCGGCTGAAGATTAGGCAGCCGCCTTCTTGGTGGTGCTCTTCCTCACGCCTTCGGCCGTCTGCTTGGTGACGGCTTCGATGTTCGACTGCGTCACTTCCGTGAACTGCTTGGCGACCTTGGACAGGTTCTCGTAGGAGGCGTTGACCGCGGCGATCGCCGACTTCAGCGTCGCGATGCCGACCTCGGAACCCGCCGGGGCGCTCTTCACCATCTTGTCGAGCGCCGCCACGACCTGCTTGTTGAATTCCGCCACTTGCTCTTCGGTGAGCTTGCCGAGTTCGGCCTGGGTGGCCGCGGCGACGTCGTAGACGCTCTTCGCGTAGGCGGTTGCCTTTTCGATGGTCGGCTGCGCCAGGCTGTCATTCAGCGCGGCGAGTTGCTGCAGGTCCTTCACCGCGGCGATCGTCTTGGCGTTCTCGACCGTATCGGCGAACGCGCTCCGCGCCGCCTTGAGCTGCAGGTCGAGAATCCGCTCGGCGCCCTGAAACGCCACGCCGGCAAACTTCATTGCCGCTTCCAGATTGGCCTTGTTGAGGGCCACCAGTTGTTCGGGTGTCTGATACATGAACTTACTCCTTTTAAAACATCAAGTTATACAGCGACCGGGCCATAATGCTGCGCTGCACAATCGACATTATATGGTTAAAAACCGTGGCGTCAAGGGGTCTGTACGATTAAATTATTGCGTCGCGGCATAAACGGGGTGCAACCATGCCGTCGCAGATGGCGTTTTCCTTTTTAATCATTGGGGTAGGATCACACAGCAGGATCCATCGAGGAGAACGGCGGTGACCACAATATTCGGCAAGATCATCCGGCGCGAGCTTCCCGCGGATATCGTCTACGAGGACGAGCTTTGCGTCGCGTTCCGGGACGTCCACCCGCAGGCGCCCACGCACGTGCTGCTGGTGCCGAAGAAGGAGATCGACAAGCTCTCCAGCGCCACCCACGAGGACCAGGCCCTGCTGGGGCACCTGATGCTCGCGGCGGGCAAGGTGGCGCGCCAGCTCGGCGCGGGCGACACGTTTCGCCTGGTCGTCAACAACGGCGCGGAGGCCGGGCAGAGCGTGTTTCATCTACACTTGCACATCCTCGCCGGCCGCAAGCTCCATTGGCCGCCGGGGTGAGCCGGGGTTTCCATCCCCTCATCCCATGCCCTTCTCCCAAGAGGAGAAGGGGATCTCGAGCCCTCCCTCTCCGCTCGGGAGAGGGGCGGGGGTGAGGGATTGGCAGCGCGGCGGGCCGGGGGTGTCGAGTGATTAGCGCTGCGTGATGGGTGATGGGCACAAGAAAACGAGGAGGATTGTTCGATGCGAAACGCAGCCTGCTGGATGGCGGTCCCCGCCGTGGTGCTCGGCCTGATGGTCCCGGCGCAAGGCTTGAAGGCGCAATCGTACCCGGTCAAGCCGGTTCGAATCATCGTTCCCACCTCGCCCGGAGGCGGAAACGATTTCGTCGCGCGGCACGTGGGGCAGAGGCTGGGCGAACGGCTGGGACAGCAGTTCATCGTGGACAACCGCCCCGGCGCGGGCGGGACCATCGGCACCGCCCTGGTGGCAAAAGCGGCGCCGGACGGCTACACGCTGCTCCTCGGTTTCGTCGGCCAGCTCGCGATGAGCCCCCATGCGGAAAAGGTCCCGTACGACACGCTCAGGGACTTCGTCGGGGTGAGCCTGCTCGCCTCGTCGTATCACGTGCTCGGCGTGCACCCCTCGCTGCCGGCGCGCTCGGTGAAGCAGCTGATCGCCCTGGCTAAAGCGCGCCCGGGCGAGTTGAATTACGCGGTCGGCAACATCTGGACGCCCACGCATCTGGTGCCCGAGCTGTTCAACTCCGCGACCGGGGTCGGGATCGGCGCCATCTTCTACAAGGGCTCCGGGCCGGCGGCGATCGGGGTGCTCACCGGGGAAGCGCAGGTGATCTTCGCCAGCGTGACAGCGTTGATGCCGCACGTGCGCTCGCAGCGCGTCGTGGCCCTGGCGGTCACGAGCCCCAAGCGCTCGCCGATTGCCCCGGAAGTGCCGACGCTGGTGGAGCTGGGCGTGCGCGGGGTGGAGGCCCCGTCGTGGTACTCGCTGGTTGCTCCGGCCGCCACGCCGAAGGAAGCGGTGGCCAGGCTGCACGGCGAGATCGTCGGCTTCGCCGCCCGTCCCGATTATCGCGAACCGCTCGAAAAACAGGCGCTGGAGCCGACCACGACCACCCCGGAGCAGTTCGCGGTGTTCCTTCAGGCCGAATACGACAAGTGGGGCAAGATCGTCAAGTCAATCAAGATACAGTGACTCGCGACGGGTGCGTCACGCATCACCCGTGCGCGCTCCAACGCTAGGTTTCGAGCGGTAGGCGCACCGCCTTGCCGGTGGCGAAGATGCGCATTCGCCTCGATACCCCCGCTGCTCTAGACTTGTGCCACCACGACCCCGCTGCCCTTACCGAGGAAGGCGCTCTTGAAGCGCCAATCGATATCCGCGCTGCGGAAACCGCTATTTCGCACGCGTTCGGTAATGTCGCGGCCGTAGTTGCGATAAACGAGCACACGGCCACGTCCGCGAATGCGGTCGCCGTGATACTCGGGCGGAAGCAGGTATTCGATGGCGCCGTCCCGCATTCGTGCGCGCTCCACCGTGTCTTCCGCGTCGTAGAGCGGAACGGTGAACACGAAGATTCCGCCAGGGCGCAGCACGCGCCTGACCTCGCAAAAGCCGCGCGCATCGTCGGCCACGTGCTCGAATACGCCGTTCGACGTAACCACGTCGAAGGAGCTATCCTCGAATGTGAGGCGCTGCACGTCCTGGCACTGGACGCCCTCACGCCAGGCGCCAGGCTCGAGATCGTCGAAAAACTCCGAAAAGGTGAGCCGCGGTACTTCGCGCCTCAGGAATTCGAACAATGGCCCGCGCGAGGACAGCTCATACACGGCCTCGCCGCCGAGTCCGGGTCGCGATTCCTTCACCACGCACATGAGGGACAGCGTCATGGCGCTTGCCGCGCAGCGCATACAGCGCACGCCAATGTCCGACGCCGACAGGCGCACGAGGAGGCTCGGCCCGCAAGCCGGGCAGCGAAAACCCCGCAGCGCCAGCTGGCTTGGCCGCAGCAGATGGGCGGCGGTTCGCACACGGTGCAAGATCTCGAAGCGTCGCATCTGCGCCCGGCTATGCTCCCGATACATCTTCCATGCCATTGCAATTCTATCCGGTCATTCTTTCGGGCGCCTCCGGCTCCCGCCCGTGGTCGATGTCGCGCAAGCTGCTGCGCAAGCAGGTCCTCGCACTACTGCCGGATCACACGCTGTTTCAGGAAACCGCGCTGCGCGAGATCGGCATCATTCACGATCTTCCGGATTCTAGGTTTCGAGCGGTAGGCGCACCGTCTTGCCGCTTGCCACCGCGCGCTCGATGGCGATCGTGGTCTCGAGGTTGATGCGCGCCTGCTCGGGTGTCGTGTGCACGGTGGGGGCGCCGGTGACGAGATGGTCGAGCCACGCCCGCGTTTCGTTCCCGAGCGGGCCCCAGAAATCGCCCAGCGCCCAGTCGCCCGCCGTGTTGCTGCCGAGAAACGCGAGCTCCAGGCTGTGGCCCGGCACGTACGGATGGGGGATGCCCTTCTCAGTGTAGAGCAGGTGGTCCTTGTGGTCGTCGTCGATCAGCATGGTGCCCTCGGTCCCGAGGAGCTCCACGCGGTCGGACTGGCCCTGGGTCGGGAACTTGGCCGGCAGGGCGTAGCTGATGCCGAAATTCACGACTGCGCCGTCGGCAAACGTGACGATCGCCCAGGTTGCGTCGTGCGCGCTGTAGCCGGCGTCGCGGAAAATGCCGTGCTGGCCGCGGGCGACCACCTCCACCGGGCGGTTACCCTCCAGAAGCCAGCACATCAGGTCCACGTAGTAGGTGAGCACGTCGAGCACCGGCGTTGCGTGGGGATCGCGCTTGAGGATCGCGAAGGTCTGCGCGCGGGAGTTGTAGACGCGGGCGAGCCCGCCGACCACTTTCCCGAGGCGCGCGTGGACCATCTGCTCCTTGGCGCGGAGGAAGCATTCCTTGAAGCGGCGGCTGTAGCCGATGCGGAGCTTGCCCCCGGTCCGGCGCAGCGTCTCCAGCATTTCGTCGGCGTCCTTGAGCGTCAACGCGATCGGCTTCTCGCACAACACGGGCTTCCCCAGCTCGAGCGCGCGGCGCACCGGCGCCGAGTGCTCGCCTTCGGGCGTCGACACGAACACCGCGTTGACCTCCGGCCGCTCGATCACCTCGAAGTTGTCGCCGCTGTGAAAATCGGCTCCCGCCTGGTCTGCAAGCGCCTGCGCGCGCCGGGGGTCGCGATCCGACACCGCGATGAACCGGACGCACGGGTGCTTCGCGGCGAGCTGCGCCCGCAGCGTGCCGATGCGCCCGGCTCCGACGACGGCAATGCCCAGTTCGCCGCGCTTCATCCCGTTCCTCCTTCGCCGTGCACGCCGGGCGCCCATCCGGAGGGCGCGAGATGCCGGCGCGCAAAGGTCGCCGCCTCGCGTTCGAGCGGAGTGGCGAGCGTCAGGTTCCAGCGGTTGAGCCAGCCGAGGAGCGCGATGACCGACACGATCTCGATGATGGCGTTCTCGCTGTAGTGGTTGCGGAGCTCCGCGAAGTGCGCGTCGGTGATCGCTGGCGGGCACTCGCCGGCCGCCCGCGCGAGGTCAAGGGCGGCGCGCTCCGCCGGCGTGAACAGCGCGCTCCTCCGGAACTGCGCCAACGCCTCAACCTTCTCCAGCGGAACGCCCGCGATATGCGCCGCGTTCTCCGCGTTGTGCGCGGCGCAATAGGAATCGCCGCAGGCGCGGCTCACCACGTGCGCGACCATGAACTTGAGCTTCTTTGGCACCTCGCCCTCGTCCATCATCACCGCGGTATGGAGCGCGCGGTAGGCGCGAAGGACGCCGGGGCGGCGCGCCATCGTGAGCCAGCTGTTGGGGGAATAGCCCTTGGTCTTCTGCCAGCGCTCCAACACGTCCGCGAGCTGGGCGAGCTGTTCCGGTGCCGCGGGGGAAACGCGTGCCATGCTCGGAGCCTGTCTCTAGTAGACGCGATTGAGCGGCGCCTCGCCCTTCACGAGAACGCGCTCGACGTTGGCCCACGCCTCGCGGAACAGCGTGGCGGAGGACTGGCGCGTGACGCCCGCGATATGCGGCGTGAAGAGAACCCTGCGCGCCGCGTCGCCTTCAAGCGCGAACAGGGGATGATCGGGGTCCGGCGGCTCGGTGGTGTAGACGTCGATTGCCGCACCGCCCAGACGGCCCGAGTTGAGATGCGTGATCAGCGCATCCTCGTTCACGACGCCGCCGCGCGAGGCCTGAATCAGCACCGCGCCGGGCTTCATCAGGGAAAATTGCCGCACCCCGATCAGGCTGCGGGTCTGGGGCAGGAGCGGCACGTGCAGGGTGATGACGTCGGCCGTCCTCAGCAGCTCGTCGAGCGGAAGGGCTTGCGCGCCGATGTTCGCCGCGGCGCGGGCGTCGCGCGGCGCGGGGTCGTGATAGACGATCCGGCAGCCGAAGCGGTGAAACGCCTCCGCCACCGCCATCCCGACGGTCCCCAGGCCCACGACCCCCACGGTGAGCCCCTCGAGCCCCGGCAGGTTGTCCGCGGTCATGCGCCCGCGAAACGAGACGTAGTTTGCGTTGCGGATCTCCGCGTCCGCCCAGGCGAGGCGGCGCAGCAGGACGAGGGCGCTTGCGAGCACGTACTCGGCCACCGCGCTATTGCTGCCGCCGGGAACGTTTGCGACCGCGATGCCGAGCTTCTTCATCGCGGGTTCGTCAAGCCGGTCCACGCCCGCGCCGGTCACCTGGACGAGCTTGACGCCGGCGCCTTCGAACAACGGGCCGGCCAGCCTCGGGCCGACCGCCGGGATCACCAGCGCGCGCGCCGCCCGGACGTGCGCTGCGAGCTGGGGGTCATCGATTGCCCGGTAATTGACGGCGAGGGAGGCGGGCGGCGTGATGCCCGCGCGCTGGAAGTCCGCCTGCGGCCGCAGGCACAGGACGTCGGATGAAATACCGCTCACCTGTTCTCTTGCGTGCGTTTCGTGATGTCGGCGACCGGGAAGAAGCACAGCAGCACGAGCGGCTCGGCTCCGGTATTGCGCGTCATGTGCCTTTCCCCGGACGGGATCAGAATGGTATCGCCGGCCTTCAGCGGGTAGCTGCCGCTGTCGGCCTCGGTGCAGCCCTCGCCCGCCATCACGAAAATGCATTCCTCGAAGCCCTGGTGATAGTGGGGGCCGCGCATCGCGTCGCCCGGCTTCGGCACCGGGATCTCCACCAGCCGCAGCGTCACCGCGCTCGAGCCTTTCTCCCCGGACACGATCTCGAGCGATCTTCGCCCGGGCAGTCCCATGCTCTTCGCCTGCGCCTGCGTCAGGACTTTCGCCATTGTTAGGCTCCGTGCAAGCGCGCACCAGCGCGCTTGCACCTCGAACGCGCCCGCGGAGGGCGGAGCAGGTTCCGTCGGCCGTGGCCGATGGATGCGACCCCGCAGCGGGATGCAGCGCCGCGATTGCCCGCGTGCTTATGTGCGCCCCCACGGTCGCATCCCCAAAATCGGGGCCCCTGCTCCACGTTTCGGCGCACCTTCGCCACTCGGGAGAAGGGCGGGGATGAGGGGCGAGCATCGCTATGCATGATCTTGATGCTCGTCAGCTTGCCATCTTGAGGTGCTTCATCTCGGCGGTACCGCCCTGGGCCTCCTCGAGCAGGCGGAAGATATCGGCCGCCTCCCTGGCGATCGCGCCGGCGATGCCGTCGAGCATATTCCTTGCCTTCTCCACGGTCGCGTGCTGGGGGCTGCCGTACCAGCCGGTCGGTGCGATGGTGCGGATGTCGCGCAGCACCGGCTGGTACGCGCGCGTGCGGCGCAGCTTGTCCCACTTGCGGCCGTGCGCGGGGTCGGAGGAATAGTCGATGCGGTCGAGATGAACGAGGTCGGGCCGGCAGGCGAGCACGGCGAGCGCCTCGATCTCTCCCCCGTGCGTGAGCCCCCCGTAGTCCTTCCCGAACAGCTCCGCCGCGACATAGCACGCCTGCACGGT
>JBOIEM010000188.1:0-10969 GCA_050741115.1 Burkholderiales bacterium | reverse complement strand
GCGCAACCGCTGCCAGGTTGGACGACGCAGCCCCCGGGCAAAGCGCTCGACCCGAGCCCACACGCGATCGACATCCCCCCGTGGTTCCGGGAGACCTTCCTCGATTTCCGCGAGGACATCCGTGACGCCGCCAGGGAAGGCCGGCGCCTGATGGTCTATTTCGGGCAGGACGGGTGCCCGTACTGCCGCGAGCTGATGCGCGTGAACTTCAGCGACAAGGCCCTCGCCGACAAGATGCGCCGGCACTTCCACGCCATCGCCATCAATATCTGGGGCGACCGTGAGACCACCTGGATCGACGGAAGGGTCCTCACCGAAAAGGCGCTGGCGGCGTTCCTCAAGATCCAGTTCACTCCCACGCTTCTCTTCTTCGACGAAAAGGGCGGCGTGGCCCTACGCATCAACGGTTACTATCCGCCGCACCGATTCCACGCCGCTCTTGACTACGTCGCCGGGAAACACGAAAGCAAGGGCGCCTTCGCCGGGTTTCTCAAGCAGCATGCGCGCGAACCGGCGAGCGGCAGGCTTCACGATCAGCCGTTCTTCCTCAAGCCGCCCCTCGATCTCGACCGCTCGCGCCGGCCCGGCGCGCGCCCGCTCGCCGTGCTGTTCGAGCAGAGGCAGTGCGCGGCATGCGACGAGCTGCACCAGCAGGGCTTCTCGAATCCGGACGCGCGCGCGCTCGTCCGTGGATTCGACGTTGCGCGCCTGGAGCTGTTCGGGACGGAGCGGCTGGTGACGCCGCGCGGAACAACGCTCACGGCGGAGCAGTGGGGACGCGAGCTGAAGATCGCCTACACGCCGACGCTGGTCTTCTTCGACGAGAAGGGAGTGGAATCGTTCCGGGTCGAGGCCTATCTCAGGCCCTTCCATCTCGCATCGAGCCTCGATTACGTCGCAAGCGGCGCGTACCGCAGCGAACCGAGCTTCCAGCGCTACATCCAGGGGCGCGCGGAGAGAATCCGCGCGGCGGGAGGTCGAGTCGACCTCTGGTGATACGTGACGGGCCGCTGCCCGCTGTTTCAAAGGGAAGCGAGAATGCGCCGCACCGGCGCCGGGATCGCCGCGCCCCGCGCTTCCTCCAGCGGCAGCCACATCACCCCGGGCTCCGCCGCCTCGGGAACGAGCGCCGACACCCGCAGACGCAGCGGCCGGATGTCCAGCTTGAAGTGGGTGAAGCCGTGCGCGATCCCCGGCAGCTCCCCGACTTCGATGACGTGCGCGCCGAACCGCTTGAGGCAGTACGCGGCGATATCGGTCTTGCGCGCGGCTTCCGGCAGGCACCACATGCCGCCCCAGATCCCCGATGGCGGGCGCTTCTCCAGCAGGACTTCGCCCGCACGCATCAGCGCAAGCATGACCGTGCGCTTGTGCGGCAATTTCTTGCGCGGCCGCGGCGCCGGCACCTCGCCGGTCCAGCCGCGCCGGTAGGCGATGCAACGGGCGTGCACCGGGCATACCGCGCAGCGCGGACCGCTGCGCGTGCACACGGTCGCACCGAGATCCATCAACCCCTGGGTGTAGGCCTCGAGGTTGCGCCGCGGCAGCAGCCGCTGCGCCTCGCGCCACAGCGCTTCGGTGACTTTCCGCTCTCCCGCACGGCCTTTGACGCCCCGATAGCGCGCCAGCACCCGCCTGACATTGCCATCCAGGATCGGGTGCCGTTTGCCGTACGCGAATACGCAGATCGCGGCAGCGGTTGAGCGCCCGACCCCCGGCAGCGCGGCGACCTCCTCGAAGCGGCGCGGGAACTGTCCGCGGTGCGCCTCCTCGATCACCCGCGCCGCGCGGTGCAGGTTCCGCGCCCGCGAATAGTAGCCGAGCCCGCTCCACAGCCGCAGCACCTCGTCGAGCGGCGCCGCCGCCAGCGCGCGGACATCCGGGAAGCGCGCGAGAAAGCGCAGGTAATAGGGGATGACCGTCGCGACCTGGGTCTGCTGCAGCATGACCTCGGCGAGCCAGATCGCGTACGGGTCGCGTGTGCCCTGCCACGGGAGATCGTGGCGCCCGTGCTGCTTCTGCCACGCGATGAGCTTCGCAGCAAAGCTCGCCATCTTGGATTGCGTGATTCGTGTGGATCGTGAGTCGTGGGTCGTGGGCGTGGGTCGAGACTCACGCCCCCGGATCGATCAGCGGCCGATGAGGCCTTTCAGCACATCGCGCGTGCCGCCGGGCTTCGCGGCGTCCTTGCCGGCGCCGTCCTGTGCCGCGCCGCCGCCGAGGCGCTTCTGCAGTTCGTCGGTCAGCCGCTGCTTCGCGGTATCGGTCGCCGCCCGGCCGAAATCAAGCTTGTAGGAAGGCGACGCCAGCGGGCCAGAGACGCGCACCGGCACCGTGATCCCGCGCAGGTCGTCGACGTCGCGCCCGCCCTGTCCCCTGCTGGTGCCCACGATCGCGGCCTTCACCAGGTAGTTCAAGCTGTCCGCGCCGATGTCGATCTCGCCCTCGCCACGCACGCGCAACAGCGGCGACTTCATGTCCAGGTCGTTGTTGCGCGCGACGCCGTTCGCGATCCGGAACGTCGCGGTGAGCTCGGAGAAATCCGTGCGCTGCTTGCTGTCGGCCGCCTGCGCGTGCTCCCCGCGCAACGCCCCGAGCCTTGCCTTGGCGCTCCGGATCGAGCCGGCGATGTCAATGCCCTTTAAAGCGCCGTCGGCGAGCTTCAACGACGCGTTGCCGGCGAGCGCCTTCTTCAACGCGCTCACCGTATTGCCCTGCGAGGTCACGTCCGCCGCTATGTCGCCCTTGCCCTCCAGGATGTCGCTCTCCGCGAGGTCCTTCACGAGCGGTCCGATGCTGATGCCGTTGAACCGGTGGCGCACCGCGAACGTCGGCGTCGCCGGTGCGGCGTTGACGGTGATCGCGCTCGCGAGCTTGCCCTGGTAGAAGTCGGCCGTGACCGGGTCGAGAGCAATCCGTCCGCCGTTCGCCTTGACCGCCATCCGCACGTTGGAGCCCTTGATGTTATTCGCCTTGAACGAGCCGACCTTCAGTGTCCCATCGGCGCGCAGCGCGCGCAGCCCCGAGAGGTCGAAGCGCGGCTCCGGCCCGCCTGCCGCCGGTTTCTGCTTTCCCCCGGCCGGCGCGGGCGCGAGGTATCGATCCACGTCGAGCTGGTCCATCTCCACGTTGAAGCTCAACGCCGGTGTGGCAAACCCTTCAACACCGAAGCGCGCCTTGAAGTTGCTCTCCATGATCCTGCCCGCGAGCTGCGCCTGTGCGCGCTCCCGGGCCCCTTCGACCGTCGCAGCGCCCGTCACCCTGATGGCGAGGTTCTTGAGGTCCGCTGCCGCTCCCTTCGCCTCCAGCGCGAGGTCCTCCAGCGAGACGGTCTGCTTCCCGGGATCGAGCATGAGCCGCGTTTTCAGCTCGGTCCGCAAATCGAGCTTCGGCTCGCCTCCCTGCACGTTGAACGACAGCTCGACCCGGCCCGGGATCCCCGGGGCAAGCCGTCCGGTCTTGAGGTTTACTCTGGAGAGCGTGACCTGGGTGCCCGCCGCCTGGTCGGAGTAGGAAATCGTGGCGTTCTCGATGTTCAGGCCCGCGACGTCGACCCCGAAGCCCGGCCCTGCGCCTTTCGGCGCCGGGGTCTCTTTCGCGGCGGGCGCACCGGCGAGATCGTCCACGTTGAGCCTGCCGTCCTTCGCCTTCACGAGATTGACGCGCAGCCCTCGCACCCGGACGGTCTCGATTTCCGCCCGTCTCGAAAGCAGCGGCAGGAGCTTCAAGGCAACGCGCACTTCCTCCACGGCCGCGAACTCGCGGTCGGCTGCGCGCTCGGACAGCGAAGCCTTGCCGATCTTCGCGCCGATGCCGGGCCAGAACGAGAGGCCGATGTCCCCTTCGAGCTTGAGCGTGCGCTGGGTCCGATCCTTCACCGCCTGCACCAGTTGCGGCTTGTACTGGTTGGGATCGAAGGTCGCGGCGATGTAGGCGAGAACCGCGCCGGCCACGATCACGAGCCCGGCAACGGCGAGCAACCCGTACTTGAGGATCCGCATGGGCCGAATTCTACCGGCGGCCGCGGGCCGCGTCAGTTCCTGAAATTGCTACAATGTTCGCGCGAGGAGGATGCCATGCAGCACGACCGCGCCGATCGGCGGCTGGTTACGCGTGTAACGGCCTCGATCGCGGCCCTGCTGGCGTGCCTGGGAATGGGCGCGGCGAATTCGCAGTCCTATCCCACGAAGCCGGTGCGGATAATCGTTCCATTTGCGCCAGGCGGCCCAAACGACATCCTGGCGCGGGCCGTCGGCAGGAAGCTGTCCGAGAGCCTCGGCCAGCAGGTCATCGCTGACAACCGTCCCGGCGGCGGAACCGTGATCGGGACCGAAGCGGCGGCGCGCGCGCCCGCGGACGGCTATACCCTGCTGATGGCCTCCACCAGCCACACGGTCAACCCGACCCTCAAGCGCTCGCTCCCGTTCGACCAGCTTCGGGACTTCACCTACGTGGTCCTGCTCGCGAAAGCCCCCAATCTCCTCGTGGTGCATCCCTCCGTGCCGGTGAATTCGGTCAAGGATCTCGTCGCGCTCGCGAGATCCAAGCCCGGGGAGGTGGTCTTCGGTTCCGGCGGAACCGGAACCTCGACGCATCTCTCGGGAGAGCTGCTGCGCTCGATGGCGGGGGTGAAGATGATCCACGTGCCATACAAAGGCGGAGCGCCGGCGACGGTGGATCTCGTGAGCGGGCAGATTTCGTGGATGTTCGGTACCTTCCTGACCTCGATCCCGCACATCCGCTCGGGCCGGATGCGGGTCATCGCGACCGGAGGCCTCACGCGCGCGCCGGTCCTGCCCGATGCGCCCACGGTGGCCGAAACGCTGCCCGGCTTCGAGTCGGTCGGCTGGTACGGGGTGATGGCGCCCTCGGGCACCCCGCGCCCGATCATCGACCGTCTCAACGCCGAGATGAACAAGAGCCTCAAGGACCTGCAGCCGCTGCTCCTGCAGGACGGCGCGGAGGTGGCCGGCGGCACGCCGGAAGCGTTCGCGGCCCACTTCCGCGCCGAAACCGCTAAGTGGGCAGCGGTCATCCGGGAAGCCGGGATCGAGCCCAACTGAGCTCCCCCGCGCGTGCTGCTCCGGCGCCGCAGTGCGCGTTTTTTTGCCCTTGATTTTGCTCGGGACGCGAATACCATTCTGCGTGGGTGCCTACCCTTGCCCGCGGGCGAGGTTGCTACCCGGATGGCGAGTGAATGCTGATGTGCATCAACAGGTTGCTTGAGGTATCGCGGCGCATGGCGACGGTGATTCGAGCTGCCGGCCGGCGCGCGTGCGGCATTCTTGGCTTTGGTCACGAACGCGAGCGCCTGCTGCGTGCGGGCGGTCACTCCGCCGCGGCGCTGCTGTGGCTCGCCATTCTGGCAACGCCGGCGCATGCCGATCCGCGGAGCGAGCTCGCTCAGGCCCGCCACGAACTCGCGATCAGCGAGCAAGTGCTGGCGCGGATGACCGAGCGCGCCGAGGCCGCCCGCTCGGACCCCGCGGCGGGACCCGAGCAGCGCCAGCGCCTCGATGATCAGGTGGCGCGCGTGCGAGAGCTGGTGGCTTCGAACCGCGAACGGGTCCGGATCCTCGCCCAATCGGTGGATGCGATGCCCGCAGGGGGAGCACCGGCAGTGCCGGGGGACGGCAAGGCGGCCTCCGCGCTCACCCAAGCCGAGGAAATAGCGGCCCTCGAGGCCAAACTGGGCGTCTCGCTGGCGGATTTCGATCAGCTTCTCCTCGAGGAAGCACGCCGCGCCCGGACCCGGGGGGCGACGGGTGCATCCGGATCCCCGGGGGGATCCGGTGGCGGAGACGCAGGCGAGCGCCCGTCGAAAGCAAGCGGCACCGGGGCGAAGGCGCCCGGCGCCGCGGATCGCGGGAAAGGCAAGGCGGACCCGCAGCGTACGGCTGGCGAGCCGGGTTCTCCGGGCGGCCGGATCGAAGGCGGCGATCCCGGAACCACGGGCGCCACTGCGGCAAGGCCTCCCGATGTGGGCGACGGCAGCGATGATGACGTCATCGCGCGCCAGATTCGCAAGGCGGCCGAATCGGAACGCGATCCGGAGTTGAGGGAGAAGCTGTGGGACGAGTACCGCCGCTACCGGCAGGGCACGAAAGGATGAGCGCAGCGCGGTTCGGGACTTTACTGCTCGTCGCGGCGCTCGCGCCGCCCGCACTGTCCGGCTGCGCGAGCGGGCCCGTCAGGGAGGTCGTGGAGCCCACCGAGGCGATCCGCGCCGAGCGGGCGGTGCCGGAGGCGGCGCTGCTCGACGTGGGCATCCAGGTCCTGGAGACGGCCGCGATCAGCGCCGATGCGGCCCGCGAGCAGAGCACGGATCCCAAGATCCTCGAAGCCGAGGCCCGGTTCATTCCGTTCCACCTCAAGAAAACGCTGCAGCAGACCGGCCAGTGGGGCGCGGTGCGGGTCGTTCCCGCGCGCGCCGAGGAGGTGGACGTCAACGTCTCCGGCAGGCTGCTCGAGTCGAACGGCGAGAAGCTGAGGGTCGAGATCAAGGTCGTGGATGCCACCGGCCGAGTGTGGCTCCACAACGAGTACGTGGCGCAAGCCACGGAGAAGAGCTACGAAGCGCTGGACAGGAAGCTGGACCGCGACCCGTACCAGGACCTGTACAACCGGGTCGCGAACGACATGCTCGCCTACCGCCAGCAGCTCAACGAGAAGGAAATCGCCGCGATCCGCCAGGTCGCGCTGCTCAAGTTCGCGCGGAGCGTGGTTCCGAACGCGTTCGCGACCTACCTCGTCCAGGACGGAGGGGGAACGCTCAAGGTCGGGAAGCTGCCCGCCGACAACGACCCCACGTTCGAGCGCGTCAACCGGATTCGCGCCCGGGAGCACATGTTCATCGACACCGTGAACAACTTCTACGGCAACCTCTACGACGACATGCGGCAGCCGTACGGGCAGTGGCGCCGGGCCTACCTTCAGGAACTGAACCAGAAGCGCGAGCTGGAACGCAAGGTCTGGGAGCGGCGCATCCTCGGCGCCGCGGCGGTCGTCGGCGGCGCCGTGGCCGGCAGCAACAGCAGCTCGCCGGGCGGCGCGGCGGCCGGGAATATTCTGATCATCGGCGGATACGAACTCATCCGCTCGAGCGGACAGCTGGCGAGCGACGCGCGGGTCCATGAAGCCGCGCTGAAGGAGCTGGGCGTGTCGTTCAAGGGCGACGTCGCGCCGGTCCTCGACGAGGTCGAAGGCCGCACGCTCAAGCTTTCGGGTTCGGTCGACGCGCAATACGCCGAGTGGCGCAGAACGCTGGGCGAGCTGTTTACCGCCGAGACCGGGCTGTCGGCGGCGGCGACGGCCGCGCCGGGCGCGGAACCGGAGCCGGGACCAACCCGCTGAGCCCGACCGCGCCGCATCCATGTCGAGCGCGCAACCCGCACCGGGCAGCTCCCGCAGCGACGCATCCCCGCCTCCCTCCGTCCCGATCGGCGTGCGCACCCGTGCGGTGGTTTCGGGCCGCTGGGTGGCGGCGGCCCTGATCGCCGCCTTGGGTCTGGCGGTGGTGGTCTTTTTCCTGCTCCCGACGAGAGTGCCGCCCGGGCGCGGCGTCGCGCCCCCGGATGCGCCCCCTGCGGCGCCCCGCGCAACGAGCCCGGCCTCGGACCCGGCGGAGTCGGTGCGGCAGCGCCTGCTGGCGGAGGAGGCAGAGAGCAAGGAGGCGCAGCAGGCGCTCACCCGCGCCGAGCGGCTGGACGAGGTCCGCGCGCGGCTCGCGCCGGGTGACGCCGGGGAAAAGACCGCCAAGCCGGAGCCGGCGCGTACTGATAGCCGCCTTGCCGTCCAGCAATTCGACGGACTGATGACGCACGGCCTCGGGCAGCTCGAGCGCTCCGACTGGGCGGGCGCCGAGCGGTCGTTCAGCGCCGCCTTGAAGCTTCGTCCCGCCGACCGCTCGGCGGCGGATGGGCTCGCGCGCGCGAAGGAAGGCGGGCAGCGCGACGCCCTCGCCCGATTGCAGCGTGAAGCTCGAAGCCTCGAAGCCGAGGAGCGCTGGGAGGATGCCCTCGCCGTCTACAAGAGCGCGGCGGCCATCGATCCAGCGGTCGATTTCGCCCGCCAAGGCGCGGCGCGAGCCGAGCGCATGATCCGGCTGCACGCGCGGATCGACGGCTACCTCGCGAGCCCCGAGCGGCTGTACTCTCCGCGCGTGTGCGACGAGGTCCGGGAGCTCCTCGCCGCGCTCGACCGCGAAGCGGCCGCCGGCCCCCGCATCGCGCAGGCGAGGCAGCGTCTCGACGCCGCCCTCAAGCGCGCGACGACTCCGATCACCGTGCGGCTCGCTTCGGACAACGCGACCGAGGTCACGCTCTATCGCGTGGGACCGCTTGGCCGTTTCCAGGATCGCGAAGTCGCGTTGACGCCCGGCACCTACACGCTGGTGGGCTCGCGCCCCGGCTTCAAGGACGTCCGCGTCGAGGTGGTCGTGGACCCGGACTCGCCCGCGCCACGGATTTTCGTCGCCTGCGAGGAACGCGTGTGAAGGTGAGCGTGCGCGGTCCGCGCGGAATGGAGGAAGGCGACCTCCGGGCGGGTTCCGTGCTGATCACCCCGCGGCGCGGTGCCGGAACCCGCCCCGCCGCGGCGCTCGCGCTCGCCGGTGGCGCGCCGTTTGTTCAGCCGCTCGACGGCGCAACCGCGGTATTTCTCAATGACCATCGCCTCGCCGCCGCGCAATGGCTGCGCGACGGGGACCGCGCGCAGATCGGCGATGCGCTCATCCTGGTGCGGATCGCGGAGGACGAACTCGTGCTGCAAACCGACGCCGACGTCGGTCTCGCGACGCGTCCGCCACCGGTCGCCCTGACGCCGCCGCCCGCCGCCCCGGTTCCCCGGCGCCGGCGCATCGGGGGGGCGTACGTGCTGCTCGCGCTGGCGGCGCTCGCGGGGGCGCTCTGGTTTGTCTTTTCCGCGCGCATGCTGTACGTGGAGATCGAGCCCGAGCCCGAACGGCTGCGCCTTGAGGGGACGGTCCCCGCGCTGCGACTTCGGGAAGGCTACCTCGCGCTGCCCGGCGCATACCGGCTCACGGCCGAGCGCACCGGATACCAGCAGCTCGTCCGTGAGATCGAGGTCACCGGCGCCACCAGCCAGCGTCTGTCGCTCGCCCTCGTCAAGTTGCCCGGCACTCTCACCGTGGAAACGCCCGGGGTCGCCGGGGCCACGGTATCCGCGGACGGCGAGGTCAAGGGGCGCACGCCGCTCGCCGCCATCGAGCTCGCCGCGGGAGAGCATCGGATCACGATCCGTGCCGACGGCTACGCGGAATTCACCCAGACCGTCCAGGTCGAGGGACTTGCACGCCGCCAGACGATCACCGCGGCGCTCGTTCCCGCCTCCGCCGCCGTGACCGTCCGATCGAGCACCGCCGGCGCAACGCTCTGGGTGGACGGCAAGGAAGTCGGGGCGCTGCCCGCGACCGCCGAGCTTGCCGCCGGTACCCGCGCGATCGAGATCCGGGCGCCCGGCCACAAGTCTTGGAGCCAGAGTATCGCGGTCGCGGCGGGCGAGCCTCAAACCATAGGACCGGTGGCGCTCGCCCCCGCCGACGCCCAGCTGCGGATCGAGAGCGAGCCCGCCGGCGCGAGCATCGCCGTCGACGGCCGCTACGCGGGCACCACCCCGGCGACGCTTGCGCTCAGCCCCGGACGCGAACATCGCATCACGTTTTCCAAGCTCGGTTACGGGAGCGCGACCCGCTCCGTGCGTCTGGAGCGTGCCGAGGAACGCAGCCTGAAGGTCGCCCTGGCGGGCGAACTCGGCCCGGTCACGCTCGAGATCGAGCCGCGCGACGCGGTGCTCACCATCGAGGGGCGTGTGGTCGGGCCGGCAAACGGGCGGCACACGCTTCCCACCGCCCCGACGCTGCTCGAGATTTCGCGGGAGGGATTCCAGCCGGCGCAGCTCTGGGTCACCCCCAAGCCCGGCTTCGAGCAAACCCGGGCGGTCAAGCTGCGCGCCGCCGGCGCGCCGGCCGCGGATACGCTTCCGGAGCGGATCACCGCGCCGGACGGCACCGTCATGATCCTCGTGCGGCCCGGCCGATTCACCCTGGGCGCCTCGCGCCGCGATCCGGGCCAGCGCGCCAACGAGACGCTCCGGGAGGTGCAGCTCGTCCGCCCCTATTACCTCGGCGCGACGGAAGTCACCAACGCCCAGTTTCAGAAGTACCGCCCCAAGCATCAATCGGGCCGATACGGTGCCCTGACGCTCGAGCTTCCCTCGCACCCGGTCGTGAACGTGCGCTGGGAGGACGCGGCCGGCTATTGCAACTCCCTGAACGACCCGGCGCAGCTTCCCGCGAGCTACGCGGGCGGCGCGGGCGGACTCGCTGCCGCCCTGCCGTTGCGCCTCGGTTACCGCTTGCCGACCGAGGCCGAGTGGGAATGGGCGGCGCGGCGCACCGGCGGCGCGAAGGACAAACGCTTCCCGTGGGGGGACGACTTGCCGCCGCCGCGGGGCAGCGGGAATTTCGCCGATCGCTCGGTGTCCGGGGAGCTCGCCGACACGCTGAGGAACTACGACGACGGCTACGCGGGCACCGCGCCGGTCGGCCGCTTCGCGGCGAGCCCCGCGGGGTTCTTCGATCTCGCCGGCAATGCCGCCGAATGGGTCCACGACTTCTACGACATCCGGGCAAACACCGCGCCGGAGAAAGACCCGACCGGCCCGGCCGCGGGGAAGCAGCACGTCATACGCGGCTCGAGCTGGATGCAGGCAAGCGTGAGCGCGTTGCGCTGGACCTACCGGGACTACGGCACCGAGCCGCGGCCCGATGTCGGGTTCCGCTGTGCCCGCTACGCGACGGAAGCGCCGTGACGCCGGTCAGGATCATCGTGCTCGCAATCTGGACAGCGGGGTGGCTCGCCACTCCGAGCCCGGCCACGCCGCAAACCGAACCCCCGAAGCCGCCGCCCGCCGCGGAAAAGAAACCGCCGGTGAAGCAGGAAAAACCCGA
>JBOIEM010000187.1:0-6057 GCA_050741115.1 Burkholderiales bacterium | reverse complement strand
GTCATGGCGAAGCTCTTAAGCGGTCCGACCTGGCAGCCGCTGGCGGCCCCGGCGAGCATCATGGTGAGCATCGGCACCCGCTGGCAGTGCCCGCCGGTGTAGGGGGACTTGTCGTCGATCGCGGAGTTGATCAGGCTGATGAAGGACTCGAACAGGTTCTCGAGGTGGTTGATCAGCAGGCGGTTGGTCAGCGCGATCGCCGCTTGTGATGCGAGCGACTCGGCCAAGTGCTGGTCGGTGTCGGAAAACGCGACAACTTCCCCCGTGCGCAGGTCCTTGGCATTGATCAACTGCAGCACGCCGATGATCTTCCCCTCGTGGTCCTTCATCGGCACGGTCAGAAACGACCGGGAGCGATAGCCGGTCTTCTTGTCGAAGTTCCTGGTCCCGGTGAAGTCGAAACCTTCCTCGGCATAGGCGTCGGCCATGTTCACCGACCGGTCATGGTGCACCGCGTAGGCGACCACCATGGAGTGGACGGGCTTCCCCTCCTTGTCGAACAGGTTGATCGGGTAGAACGGGATCTCGACGCCGGTGGTGCCCCCCATCGCGACGTCGAGGGTGTCGTTGCGCATGATCTCGAACTTGAGGGTATTCTCCTCCGTCATCCGGTAAAGGGTTCCGCCGTCGGCGTGCGTGATGTCCTTCGCCGCGATGAGGATCCGCTCGAGCAACCGGGTGATGTCCTTCTCCTGCGAGAGGGCAATCCCGATGTGGTTGAGCTCCTCGAGGCGCTTGAGCAAGTCGTCCGCGCCCCGGACCCGAACCGACTGTTCGCTTATCGCGTGCATTACTTGATGCACACCGCGCGCACTTGATGGATGTCCGTGATCCCCTGCAAAACCTTCTCGATGCCGTCCTGCTTGAGCGTCCGCATGCCGTCGTCCAGGGCGGTCACCAGCATGTCCGCCACCCGCGCGTGCTCCTGGATGAGCTTCTTGATGCGGTCGGTGCCGACCAGCAGCTCGTGCAGGCCGAGCCGCCCCTTGTAGCCGGTGTTGCCGCACACGTCGCAGCCCTTGGCGGTGTGGAGTATGAGCTCGCCCCGGTCGGTGCCGAAATCCTTCACCCACTCCTCGTACACCTTGGCGCGCGCCGCCTTGGGATCCTTCTTCCACTGCGCCGTGTTTTGCGGCTCGAGCGTGTACTCCTCCATCAGCGCGTGGATTTCCTCGTTCGTCGCGACGTGCGGCTCCTTGCACTTGCAGAGCCGCCGGGCGAGGCGCTGGGCGAGAACGCCGAGCAGTGCATCGGCGAAGTTGAACGGGTCCATGCCCATGTCGAGCAGGCGCACGATCGACTCGGGCGCGCTGTTGGTGTGCAGCGTGGCGAACACCAGGTGCCCGGTCAGCGAGGCCTCGATGCCGGTGGAGACCGTTTCCTTGTCCCGCATTTCCCCCACCATGATCACGTCCGGATCGGCCCGCAGGAACGCCCGCATGGCGATGGCGAAGGTCAAGCCCGCTTTGGGGTTCATCTGCACCTGGCGCAGGCCCCTCTGCGTGATTTCGACCGGATCCTCCGCGGTCCAGATCTTCATCTCCGGCGTGTTGAGGTAGCCCAGCACCGAATGCAGCGAGGTGGTCTTGCCCGAGCCGGTCGGCCCGCAGACGAAGAACAGGCCGTACGGCTTTTCGATCTCCCGCTTGCACAGCTGAAGGTTGCGCTTGGAAAACCCCATCTTGTCGAGCGGCATCGGCTCGCCCGCGGAGAGTATCCGCATCACGATGTCTTCCACGCCCCCCTGCGTCGGGATGGTGGCGACCCGCAGCTCGATGTCGAGCGGGCCGAATTTCTTGAACTTGATCTTGCCGTCCTGCGGCTTCCTGCGCTCGGAGATATCGAGGTCGCACATGATCTTCAGCCGCGCGGCGATCGCGTTGCGGTAGCTGCCCGGCACCGAGATGTAATTCATCAGGTCGCCGTCCTTGCGGAAGCGGATCTCGGTCTTGCCCTTGCCTGGATAGGGCTCGACATGGATGTCCGAGGCGCCCTGCTGGTAGGCGTCGATGATCACCTTGTTGACGAGCTTGACCACCTCGTTGTCGTTCGCCGCCGACGAAATGTCCTCCGCGCCTTCGACGATCGCGCCCTCCTCCTCGTCGAGCGTGCCGAGTATTTCGCCGATGTCGCCGGGATCGCCCCCTAATCCCCCGCCGCCGAAGAGCTGGTCGAGCGTCTGGTCGAACTCCCGACTGGTAGTGACCTTGTAGACGATCTTGCTCTTGGGGTAGATGTTGTTGACCATCTTCGATGCCTTGATCCGCTCGGGGTCGGTGGCCACGACCACGATGCCGTCCCTGCTGTCCTCGACCGGAGCCCAGTGATTGGTCTTGCAGAAGTCGCGGCTCATGTTCTTGATGAGGTCGGACGACTTCATGCGATCCGACCGGTACGGCTCGTACGGAACGCCGAAATAGAAGGCGAGCGCTTCCCCGAGCGCGGGAATCTTGACCTTGAATTCCTCGATCAGCACCGTCTCCATGTCGAGATTCTTGCGCCGCGCCGAGCGTTGCGCCAGCTCGAGCTCCTCCGTCGAGATCACTGCGCTGGTGACGAGCCCGTCGTACTTGTTGCGCACCTGCATCATGGAGCCCTGGCGCTGGCGGAACGCGATCGCGAGCGTCTCGCACAGCTGCACCACGCCCTCTTCCATCGCCGGCGGGTACGCGGTGCCCCCCTTGTAATTGATGATCTGCACCACGCCGATCAGCTCCTTCCCCTTGCCCTCGGTCACGGGCGCGACCAGCATCTGCTTGGTCCGGTAGCCGGTCTTGGCGTCGACCGCCTTGAGGAAGTTCAACTGTGGGCTGTAGGTCTTCAGCTCCACGTCGTCGTAGACGTCGCGGATGTTGACCACGCGCTTGTTGGTGGCGACGAATCCCGCGATCGACTGCTCGTTCACCGGCAGCTTGATGTCCTTGAAGGAATTCAAGCCGGTCTTCACCTTGGATACGATCGAGCTCCGGTCCTCGCTCGCGAGGTAGATCGTCAACCGGTCGGCGTTGAACAGGCTGCACAGCTCCTGCGACAGCTCGAGGATGATCTCGTCGATGTTCTTCGTCGCATGGATCCTGTTGGTGACCGCCTGCAGCTTGTGCTGGAAGTTCAGCTTGTCCGCCAGGCTGTCATGGCTCGCCGGCTTGCTCTGGAGTACGGTGCTCATAAGGTCCCCAACCCGTTCAAGTTTGATCTGCTGGCAGCCGTTCCCGATCCCGGCGCCATGCCGCACGGTGATTGTGCGTCAAGGCCGGGCGTTCTGCCCTGGAACTTTTCGAGTTCAGCGAGAATCGTGCCAGTGCGGCGTGAATTCTTACCGGCTCCGCTACTTGGTTTCGAAGGTCCAGGTGCCATCCCAGCCCGCCCCGGGCGGATGGGCGCGATAGTGCGCGATGCGCTCGATGAACGACTCATACAGTTCGCTGTCCGGCGCGATTTTGCGCAAATTGAGCAGCTGCAGTTCGGCGCGGTCCCAATCGAGGCTGCGATACAGTCTAAGTGCTTGATTCCACAACTTTACCTCGTCCTGCCTGGATGGATCCACCTGCCCTTCCAGGCCGAGCGGCTCGTAGATGGCGACCGACTCTTCCTTACCCTTCACGCGCACCCGGTCGATCTCGCGCACGGCGACCCCCGATATCAGCCGGCGCGTGCCCTCGCCGATTATGATATCAGCCCCGTACTCCCTTGTGATGCCTTCCAAACGCGACGCGAGATTTACGGCGTCGCCCATGACGGTGTAGGCCCTGCGGATCTTCGATCCCATGTCGCCCACGCGCATCACGCCTGAATTCACGCCGATGCCGATTCGGAACGTGGGCCAACCCCGGGACTTGAACTTCTCGTTGAGCGCCTTCGCCTCCTCCTGCATGGCGAGTGCCGCGAGCACGGCGTTGCGCGCGTGCTGCGGATCGCCGACCGGAGCACCCCAGAACGCCATGATCGCGTCGCCGACGTACTTGTCGAGCGTGCCGCGGTGGCGCTCGCGGATCACCAGGCTCATGGCCGTGAGGTACTCGTTGACGTAGGCCGAGAGGTCCTTCGGCGTCAGGCTCTCGGAGATCGTCGTGAATCGGCGCACGTCGGAGAACAGCACCGTCAGCTCCTGCTCGCGCGGCGCCATGTTGAACTGATCCGGATTGCGCGCCATCTCGTCCACCAGCTCGGGCGGCACGTACTGCCCGAACAGGTCGGTCATCTGGCGCTTGCCGCGCGCCTCGACGAAATAGCCGTAGGCCATGTTGAGCGTGAACAGCACGAGAATCATGACGAGCCCGGAGGCGAGCGGCAGCACAAGATCCGCGTGCTGGTACACGAGGACGTTGGTCACCAGCACCGCCGCCAGCACCGCCAACGTCGTGAGCGTGGAAACGAGGGGGCTCAACAGCGGGAGCAGAAGGGCCATCGCCAGGCCCGTGGCGAGCAGCAGCACGAATTCCGCGCCCACCACGTAGGGCGGGCGCTGCTTGATGTTGCCGTCGAGAATGCCTGAAATCATGTTGGCGTGGACCTCGACCCCCGGATAGACGGACTCTACGGGGGTCGCCCGCTGATCCCGCAAGCCCGGAGCGGTGGAACCGACCAGTACAATCTTTCCCTTCAGCTCCCCCGTATCTATACGTTCGTTCAGCACGTCCACAATCGAAAAATACTTGAAGCTGCGCTGTTTCCCGCGGTAGGGCACCAGCGCCGCAGCCTCGTCATCCACCGGAATCCGGAGCGGGCCGACCTGCAGCCACTCGAGGTCGGGATAGCCTTTGGGCGCGAGCCCCTTCTCAGGCCCGATCGCGATCACCGGCGGCAAGCCAAGCAGCACTCGCACCATCGCCAGCGACAGCGGCTCGTAATAGGCGCCGTTATACTCGGCGAGCATCGGCACGCGCCGGATGATGCCATCATCGTCGGTGCGGGCATTGAAATGGCCGCCGCTCACCGCCGCCTTCTGCAATACATCGAGGTTCGCCGTGTAGCCGACCCACGAGGTTGTCGCCACAGTGCGACCCTCGAAGGACTTCGAAGTCAACACCGGCGCGGGCAGGATGCCCTTGTTCTCCTGCGCGGCGGTATCCTCGTCCAGCAGGATGTAACCCAAGACGACCGGCCGGCCCCTGACCTTGCGGGCGAATATGTCGTCGTAGTCGAGCTCGGGCTTCAACCGCTCCAAAGTTGTGCGGAACTGGGGGATATCGCGCAGCTCGCGCTCGGAGAGCCGCTCGAGCACGCGGATGCCGGAAGACTCGTCGCGCTCGGAAAACACGATGTCGAAGCCCACAATGGCGACTTCGTACTTGTCGAACAGCTTGTCGAGCAGCAGCGCGAGGCGATCGCGCGGCCACGGCCAGTGGCCTTCCCCGCCGTGCTCCCTTTCCACGAGGCTCTTCTCGTCGATGTCGAGGATGACAATGCGCGTGTCTACGACGCGCTGATCTCTGGGGCGCGGCATGAGAAATGTCAGCCGTGTGTCGTAGACCGCTGCTTCGAGGGTCTCGATCAGGGGCAATGAGTAATGCCTCGCCGCGTGACCGAGAAACACCAGCACCACGGCAAGCCCGATGATGATCCGCGCCAGATGCCTCTTGATCGTTTCCAGCACTGTGGCCTAGTCTTCAGTCCCCGGTTCGCAGAGCGTGCCCGCGTCCCGCGCCGCGCCCGTCGTCCGGCCCCGGCAAATTAAAGGCCGGGCACCGGTGCTCCTCGACCGGTATCCGGCCCGGCATTGCCGCCCTGTCCGGAAAGCGCACGCGCGCGGTCCCGGCGGCGGTCCGCTCCTATCTCTTGAGGAAGAACTCCATCTTCACCCCCGCCAGCTCGATCACGTCGTGATCGTTCAACTGCCGCGCCTGCGCGTCGATCGACTTGCCGTTCAGCACCGGGAAGCTCGCGCCCTCGACATGGGTGATGAAGTAGCCCTGCGGGCGCCGCGTGATCACGGCGACCTGCAGGCCCGGCTTGCCGAGAGTCGTCAGGTTCTTGACGAGCTCGATCTCCTTGCCCGCATTCGGCCCGGTGAGCAGCTGCAGCGCGGCGAGCGGCTGCGTCTCGGCCGCCGCAGGCTTC
>JBOIEM010000186.1:0-8312 GCA_050741115.1 Burkholderiales bacterium | reverse complement strand
TAGAGCATGGGGTGCCGGGCTTCGCGCAGGAAGTCCGAGGTGCAGACGTTCGCCGCGAGCATGCATTCCTCGATCACGCGGTGGGCGTCGTTGCGCCGCACCGGGACGATGCGCGCGATCTTGCCGTGCGCGTCGAACATCATCTCGGTCTCGATGGTCTCGAAATCGATGGCGCCGCGCCGCTCGCGCGCCTTGGCGAGCAGCCGGTAGAGCCGGTGCAGGTTGCGCACGTGCGGCAGCAGGGCGTGGCGCCGGCGCGCCGCTTCCCCCTGCTCATCCTGCAGCATGGCCGCGACCTCGGTGTAGGTGAGCCGCGCGTGCGAGCGGAACACGGCAGGATAGAACCGGTAGGAGCGGATTTCGCCGTCGGGCGCGATGTTCATATCGCAGGCCACGGCGAGCCGCAGGACATCCGGATTGAGCGAGCACAGCCCGTTGGAAAGCTTCTCCGGCAGCATCGGGATCACCCGGCGCGGGAAGTACACCGAGTTCCCGCGGTCGCGCGCATCCCGATCGAGGGCATCCCCGTGCTGCACGTAATGGCTGACATCGGCGATGGCGACGACGAGCCGGAATCCCCCCTCATACCTAACCCTTCTCCCAAGGGGAGAAGGGAATAATCTCCCCTCTCCTTTGGGAGAGGGGCCGGGGGTGAGGGGCTCGCAGTAGACCGCGTCGTCGAAGTCCTTCGCGCTCTCGCCGTCAATCGTCACCAGCGGCAGCCAGGTAAGATCGGCGCGGCCGGCGCGGTCCTCGGGCGTGACCGCGTCCGGCAGCCGCGCGCACTGCTCGTCCGCCGCGCGTGAGAACAAGTGGGGCAGCGCGTGCTTTCTCAGCGCGATCTCGATCTCCATGCCGGGATCGGCATAGTTGCCGAGCACCTCCGTGACGCGCGCGACCGGCTGCGCGTGCTTGGAGGGCTGCGCCACGATCTCCACCGTCACCACCTGCCCCGGTTGCGCGCCGCCCACCGCGTCCGGCGGCACGAGGAACTCGTGGCTCACGCGCTTGTCCTCGGCGGTGACGGTGCGTATCCCGTGCTCGCTGCGCAAACGCCCGACCAGGCGGTGCTGCCCGCGCTCGAGCACTTCCACGACCTTGCCCTCGGGCCGCCCCCTGCGATCGGCGCCGGAGATGCGCGCGACGACGCGGTCGCCGTGCAGCACTTCGCGCATCTCCTTCGGCCCGAGGAAGAGGTCCGGCCCGACGTCGTCGCGCACGAGGAAGCCGAAACCGTCGGGGTGCCCATGCACGCGCCCGCGCACGAGGTCCAGTTTTGCGACCACGCAAATCGCGTTGCGGCGGTTGCGCATGATCTCGCCGTCGCGCTCCATCGCGGCGATGCGCTTCGCGAAGGCGTCGCGGTCCGGCGCGGCGACGTGCAGCAGCCGCTCGAGGTCGTGCTCCGCGACGGGCACGCCCTGCTTGGTGAGGGTCTGCAGAATGAACTCGCGGCTCGGGACCGGACGCGCGTAGCGTCGAGTCTCGCGTTCAGCGTGCGGATCGCGCGATCGAGCGGCGCCGGCACTGCGGGATTTGCGTTGATTCAATTGATCAATGGAACACGTTGGTCTAGAATCGCGCCCGCATGCCCAGGTGGCGGAATTGGTAGACGCACCAGGTTCAGGTCCTGGCGCCAGCAATGGTGTGGGGGTTCGAATCCCTTCCTGGGCACCATTTCATCGCTTGAAGGGATGGCGCAGCACGATGGTCTGCGCGCGCTCGGGGCCGGTGGAGATGAGGTCGATCGGCACCTCGAGGATCTGCTCGATGCGCTTGAGATAGTTCCGCGCCGCCTTGGGCAGCTCCCCGAAGTGCGTGAGCCCGACGGTGCTTTCCTTCCAGCCCGGCAACTCCTCGTAAATCGGCTCGCACCCCTCGACCGCGTCCGCCCCGGCCGGCAGCAGGTCGATGCGGGCATTGTTCACGTGGTAACCGACCGCGAGACGCACCGAATCCATGCCGTCGAGGACGTCGAGCTTCGTCACGCCCAGGCCCGAGATGCCGTTCAATTGTATGGAGCGCTTGAGCGCGGCGGCATCGAACCAGCCGCAGCGGCGCGGTCGGCCGGTCGTGGCGCCGAACTCGTTGCCGCGTCTCGCCAGTCCCCGTCCAATTTCGTCGTCCAGCTCCGTCGGAAACGGCCCCGAGCCGACGCGCGTGGCATAGGCCTTGGTGACGCCGAGCACATAGTGAAGATGCTGCGGGCCGATGCCGGCGCCGGCCGCGGCGGCGCCCGCCACGCAGTTGCTCGAGGTCACGTACGGATACGTGCCGTGGTCGATGTCGAGCAGCGCCCCCTGCGCACCCTCGAACAGCAGGTTGTCGCCCGCCGCCTGCGCTGCGTGGAGCAGCCTCGACACATCGGTGACCATCGGCTGGATTTCGGCCGCTGCCTTCAGGGTCTCGTCATAGGTCTTCTGGTAGTCCACAGGACCGGCGTGGAGGTAGTTCACCAGCACAAAATTGTGGAAATCAAGCAACTCCTTCAGTTTACCCGCGAAGCGCTCGGGGCGAGCGAGGTCCTGCAGGCGGATCGCGCGGCGCGCGACCTTGTCTTCGTACGCCGGGCCGATGCCGCGTCCCGTGGTGCCGATCTTGAAGTCGCCCT
Organism: Burkholderiales bacterium; assembly: GCA_050741115.1. Taxonomy (GTDB): domain Bacteria; phylum Pseudomonadota; class Gammaproteobacteria; order Burkholderiales; family SG8-41; genus SG8-41. The sequence continues at coordinate 5,701 of JBOIEM010000186.1, read as the reverse complement.
TGGCGTTCTCGCGCGCGAGGTCGAGCGCCTGGTGGTGCGGAAGTATCAAGGGACAGGCCGCGCTCACCTTCAACCGATTGCGCACTTTTACGCCCGCCGCTTCGAGCATCGCGATTTCCTCGACCAGCGCCCGAGGCGATACCACGACGCCGTTGCCGATGTAGCACGCCACGCCCTCGCGCAGAATGCCGGAGGGGATGAGGTGCAGCACCGTCTTTATGCCGCGGATCACGAGAGTGTGGCCGGCGTTGTGCCCCCCCTGGAAGCGCACGACGCCCTGGGCGCGATCGGTGAGCCAGTCGACGATCTTGCCTTTGCCCTCGTCGCCCCATTGGGCGCCGATGACGACAACATTGCGCCCGGCCCGGCTCATCGCGCCTTTCTCCCCCGGCCCGGCTTGCGCCCCCGCGGCGCAGTGCCCGCTCCGGCGAGGCTGCGCAGGTTGATCGAAAACCCGGTGGCCGGGCGCGGGTGCCCGAACGCCCTGCCGACCTCGTCGTAGCGTCCGCCGCGCGCGATCGCTCCGGCAACGCCCTCGCAGTAGGCGTCGAACACCACGCCCGAGTGATAGTGGTATCCGCGCAGCTCGGCGAGATCGAAGCTCACCGGAATCGGGCACGCCTTCGCCAGCGCGCGCAGCGTCGCCAGCGCCCGGCCGAGCTCGGGAATTTTCGGCAGCTTCTTCCCGGCAAGCGCCAGCACTTCATGGCCTCCATACAGCTCCGGCAGCAGCGCGAGCGCCGCCCTCGTCTTCGCGTCGAGACCGCGTGCAAGTCGCTCGAGCGCGGGCACGTCCTTCTTCTGGAGCGCCTCGAACAGCTCCGCCTCGAGCCCGGCGCCGATGCGGGCCGCGCCGACGATGGACCGGAATACCGCGACGTGGCCGAGGTCCAGGCGTGCGCCGCGTACGCCCGCGACCGCCAGGGCGCGAGTGAGCAGCGCCTGGATCTCGAGATCGCCCGCGATGCCCGCCTGGCCGTAGATCTCCGCGCCGATCTGGATCAGCTCGCGCGTCGCGCCCGGGCTCGCCGGCAGCGCATGGAGCACGCTCCCGCAATAGCACAGCCGCGTCACGCCCCGGCGGTTCAGGAGATGCGCGTCGATCCGCGCGACCTGCGGCGTGATGTCGGCGCGCAGGCCCATCATGCGTCCCGAGAGCTGGTCCACCAGCTTGAAGGTGCGGAGATCGAGATCGTGAGCGGTGCCGGTGAGCAGCGATTCGACGTATTCCAGCATCGGCGGCATGACCAGCTCGTAGCCCTGCGCGCGAAAGAGGTCGAGGAGGTCGCGGCGCAGCCGCTCGAGCCGCGCGGCCTCGAGCGGCAGGATGTCCTCGATGTATTCGGGCAGCACCCAGGTACGCATGTCAGGAATCAGGATTCGGAATCCAGGTTTCAGGATCGAGGATCAAGCAGGCCGAATTATAGTGGAGAACGACGATTCCCCACACTAAATCCTTGATACTAAATGCTTGATTCCGCGGTTAGTGGCGCGCGATGTAGAGCAGCAGCAGGCCGACCATCATCGAGGTGAGTCCGATGAAGCGGATCTGGCCGTCGCTCATCTCGGTCAGGCGGCGGAACGTGTCGCGCCACAGCCCCGGCAGCAGGAACGGCAGCACGCCCTCGATGATGAGCATCAACGCGAGCGCCGTGATCAGGATGTTTCCCATCGATCATTCTTTGCGGAAATGACTGGCGACCTATTTCCGCACCGTACTTTTCCCCTCCATCCCTCACTCCCGTCCTCTCCATCCCTCACTCCCGCCCCTCTCCCGAGCGGAGAGGGGCGGCTCGAGATCCCCTTCTCCCCTTGGGAGAAGGGCCTGGGATGAGGGTTGGCAGAGTGGAGGCTCGAGCCCCCTTCTCCCCTTGGGAGAAGGGTGGGGATGAGGGGGTCAAGGGGCACCGGCGCCCCTACTTGCCCGACCTGCCGCTCGACCTGAGGTACTTGAAGAATTCCGAACTGGGCTCGAGCACCAGCACGTCGTTCCTGCCCCGGAAGCTCGCCCGGTAGGCCTCGAGGCTGCGGTAAAACGAGTAGAACTCGGGGTTCTGCTCGTAGGCGCGCGCATAGATCGCCGTCGCCCTGGCGTCGCCCTCGCCCTTGACGCGCTGCGCTTCGCGGTAGGCCTGCGCGACGATCACCTCGCGCTGCTTGTCGGCTTCCGCCCGTATCCTCTCCGATTCCGCCGCGCCGGTGGACCGCAGCTCGTTCGCCACCCGCTTGCGCTCGGCCTCCATGCGGCGGTAGACGTCAACGCTCACCTCCTGCGGCAGGTCCACGCGCTTCAGCCGCACGTCGAGCACCTCCACGCCGATCTTGCCGGCGTCCTCGTTCGCCTTCTCGCGCATGAGGTCCATGATCTTGTCGCGCTCTCCCGAAACGACGTCGTGCACGGTGCGATTGCCGAACTCGGCGCGCAGTCCGTCGTTGATCGTCTGCAGCAGCCGCGTCTGGGCGAGGCCCTCGTTGCCCTGCACGCTCACGTAGTACTGCCGCACATCCGTGATGCGCCACTTCACGAAGAGATCCACCAGCACGTTCTTCTTCTCCGAGGTGAGGAAGCGCTCCGGCTCGGCGGTGTCGATGGTGAGGATGCGCACGTCAAAGTAGCGCACGTTGTCGAGCAGCGGGATCTTGACGTAGAGCCCCGGGGCCTTCTTCACGTCCACCACCTCCCCGAGCCGGAACACGATCGTGTGCTGGCGCTGGTCCACGACGAACAGGCTCAGCGCGCCGACGATCAGCATCACCAGCACGCCCACCAGGATCGCGCCCAGGCGGTTTCCCATCAGCGTGATTCCCGCTCGCGCGAGCGAAACGCCTCGCGCGAGCGCGTGGTCGAAGGTTCCTGGGCGGGCGGCGCCTCGGCGGGCTTCGCCGCGCCCTCGCCGGGCCCCGCGCCGGTCATCTGCATGATCCGGTCGAGCGGCAGGTAGATCAGGTTGCTGCCGCCCTTCTGGTCGACCAGGATCTTGGTCGTATTGCTCATGATCTGCTGCATCGTCTCGATGTAGAGCCGCTCGCGCGTCACCTGCGGCGCCTTGTTGTACTCGGCCACGACCTGGCGGAAGCGCGAGGCGTCGCCCTCGGCCTGCTCGATCATGCGCTGGCGGTAGCCTTCCGCTTCCTGCTGCAGGCGCGCCGCCATGCCGCGCGCCTTGGGAATCACGTCGTTGGCGTAGGCCTCGCCCTCGTTTTTCTGGCGCTCGCGGTCCTGCCCGGCCTTGACCGCGTCGTCGAACGACGCCTGCACCTGCTCGGGCGGCTGCGCGTTCTGCATCGTCACCACGCTGATGTTGATGCCGGTGCCGTAGCGGTCGAGGATTTCCTGCATGAGCTTGTGCGCGCGCACCGCGACCTCGGCCCGGCCCTCGAAAATCACGAAATCCATGCTGTTCTTGCCGACGATCTCGCGGATCGCGGTCTCCGCCGCCTGCAGCACCGCATCCTCCGGCGAGCGGTTGTTGAACAGGTAATCGGTCGGGCTCTTCAGTATGTACTGCACCGCGAACTGCACGTCGACGATGTTCTCGTCGTCGGTCAGCATCAGCGATTCCTTCAGCACCTTGCTCTTGACGTTGTTGCGGTAGCCCACCTCCACGCTGCGCACGCCCGCGACGTTCACCACCTCGGCCGATTCGATCGGGTACGGCAGGTGCCAGCGCGGCCCCGGCATCGTGGTCTCGACGAACCTGCCGAAGCGCAGCACGATTCCGCGCTGGCCTTCATACACGATGTAGAAGCCGCTCGCCAGCCACACCAGGAAGATCAGCCCGAGCAGAAGGCCCGCGCCGCCCCCGAATCGCTTCACCACGGGCCCCTGCGGCCCGTCGCCGCCGGCGCCGCCGCGGCGCCCGAAGAGGGCGTTCAGCTTCCGGTTGAAATCGCGCCAGATCTCGTCGAGATCGGGCGGGCCCTGGCCCGGACGCCGCCCCCATTGCGGGTCGTTGAGCGACATGAGAGCGCCGAGCAGCCGCAGCGAGCGGTCTCGCACGAAGTCGCGGCACGTCCTCACGTAAGCCAGCATCGAAGATTGAATCGCTCTTATGCCGCGGCGGTGTTGTTGAGTTCAGCGGAGGCCGGCGCGGCGCCGGCGTATTCCTCGAGCGCTAGACGGACGGATTCGATGCCCTCGCCGGTTTGCGCGCTCGCCCAGACGCGCGAAATTCTACCACAGCCGTCCCGCTCGATCCGCGTGGGAAGCCGCGTGCGATCGATCTTGTTCATCACCAGGAGCTGCGGGATTGCCTGAGCGCCGATCTCGGCCAGAACCTGGTTGACCGCGGCGATCTGGGCGTCACGATCCTCGCTGCTCGCGTCCACGACGTGCAGCAGGAGTTCGGCGTGCACCGTCTCCTCGAGTGTCGCGCGAAACGCCGCCACCAGCGTGTGCGGGAGCCGCCGGATGAAGCCGACGGTGTCGGACACCACGACGCGTGCGCCGTTGCCCGTGTGCACGCGCCGCGTAGTGGTGTCGAGCGTCGCGAACAGCTGGTGGGCGGCGTAGACCCCGGCGCGCGCGAGGCGGTTGAACAGCGTCGACTTGCCGGCGTTGGTGTAGCCGACGATCGAGGCCATGAACAGGCTGTTGCGACCGCGCGAGCGGCGCTGGATCTCGCGTTGCGCCCGCACCTTCTCGAGCTTGTCCTTCAGGACCTTCACGCGCTTGCCGATCAGCCGGCGGTCGGTTTCGAGCTGGGTCTCGCCCGGTCCGCGCAACCCGACGCCGCCCTTCTGCCGCTCGAGGTGTGTCCAGCCGCGCACCAGGCGCGTCGAGAGATGCTCGAGCTGGGCCAGCTCGACCTGCAGCTTCCCCTCGTGGGTGCGCGCCCGCTGCGCAAAGATGTCGAGTATGAGGCTCACGCGATCGACGACCCGGCACCCGAGCTCGCGCTCGAGATTGCGCTCCTGGGCCGGCGTGAGCTCGTGATTGAAGATGGCGAGGCGCGAGCCGGTCGCGGCCAGCATCCGCGCGACTTCCTCCACCTTGCCCTTGCCGGCGAACCGCGCGGGATCGGGCCGCGTGCGGCGGCCGCCGACGAGCGCGCGGGCGTTCACGCCGGCGCTCGCCGCTAGCTCGCTCAATTCCTGCACCCCTTCCGCGTAGCCAGCCTCGCCGAAATCGAGGCTGACCAGCACCGCCTCGGTGCCGTTCCCGGGACGGTCAAGCATCAACTTGGGGACAGAGCATCAGCTGTCGGAGCCCTGGTCCAGCTGGAGATTGACGGCCCGCGCCGGGACCACGGTCGAGATCGCGTGCTTGTAGACCATCTGCGTGACCGTGTTCTTGAGCAGGACCACGTACTGGTCGAAGGAATCGATCTGCCCCTGGAGCTTGATGCCGTTCACCAGGTAGATCGACACCGGTATGTGCTCCTTGCGCAGGGTGTTGAGAAACGGGTCTTGTAGCAGCTGCCCCTTGTTGCTCATGACTTGCCTCTTGATTGTGGTGTTTTTGAGCGCATTACTCTACTCGCTTTTTTACTGCTGCGCCATGCAGTTAGCGCCGCCTGCCGGCGCGGTTTGCGTAGGGATTTCCCCCCGTCCTGAATTCCACCCGCAGGGGTGTACCCTGCAATTTGAAAGCATCCCGGAAGAATCGTTCCAGGTAGCGCCGGTAGGAGTCCGGCACGCGCTCGAGGGCATTGCCGTGGACCACGATGCGCGGCGGGTTGACGCCGCCCTGGTGGGCGTA
>JBOIEM010000185.1:0-4939 GCA_050741115.1 Burkholderiales bacterium | reverse complement strand
GTCTGGCCGCGAACGAGCCCGGAAGGCAGGCCCGCGGCCTACGTGACCCGCAACGCCGGAAACTCCTGGCAGCGTCTCGACGCCGGCCTGCCCGGAAAGCAGGGGTGGTGGACCGTGAAGCGCCAGGCGATGTGCGCGGACGCCTCGGACCCCGTGGGCCTCTACTTCGGCACGACCAGCGGCGAACTGTGGATGAGCCGCGACGAAGGGCGCCGGTGGTCCTGCATTGCGCGGCACCTGCCGGAAATTTACGCCGTGGAAACGGCCGCGCTGAAGTAAGCAATCCCTGCCCCGGTGAAGGTGATCGTCCCCAGCGCGTTGCGCTCGTACACCGAGCGCGGCGAAACCGAGGCAAGCGGCGCCACGCTTGCCGCGCTGCTCGCTGATCTCGATCGCCAGTACCCGGGGATCCGTTTCCGCATGATTGACGAGCAGGACCGCATACGGCGCCACATCCGCGTCTTCGTCAACGGCGAGCAGGCGCGCGACCTCGCGCAGCCGCTCGACCCGGCCGGCGAGGTCATCATCGTCCAGGCGCTCTCCGGCGGCTGACGGCGGGCAGCAGGGCCCGATGTCGATTTCCGGCCTCGCCGCACGACTATAGGACGGCAACCCTTTCAACACGAAGCACTGCGCAACCAAAGGAGATTTCACATGTCCCGATACGTAGATGGTTTCGTTCTTCCGGTCCCGAAGAAGAACATGGCGGCATACCGCCGCATGGCGCAGACGGCCGGGAAGGTCTGGCGCGATCACGGCGCGCTCGAGTACATCGAGGGCGTGGCCGACGACGTGAAGCCGGGCAAGTGGACGTCGTTCCCGCAGAGCGTCAAGCTCAAGAAGGGCGAGACTGTGGTGTTCGCCTACATTGTGTACAAGTCGCGCGCGCAGCGCGACCGCGTCAATGCAAAGGTGATGAAGGACAAGCGCATGGCCAGCATGATGGACCCCAAGGCCTTTCCATTCGACGGCAAGCGTATGTTCTGGGGCGGGTTCAAGGTCCTGGTGGACGCTTAGAGTCGATAAAGAGTAATCGCCATGCGTTACCTGCTGCTGTGCTGCTTCGACGAGAAGCGGTGGGAAGAGATTCCGGAATCGCAGCGTGACGCGATCATGCGGGACTACGGCGCGTTGCTGCAGAGTCTCGGCCAGAGCGGTCAGCATCTGGCCACCGGCAAGCTGCAGCCAACGGCGGCCGCCACCACCGTTCGCAGCAGGAACGGCAAGCCGGTTGTCATCGACGGGCCTTTCGCCGAAACCAAGGAGCAGGTCGGCGGCTACCACCTGATCGAGTGCAGGGACCTGGACGAGGCGATTTCGATCGCCAAGCGCATCCCGACGCTTCCTTACGGCGGCGCGGTCGAGGTGCGCGCGCTCGAATCCTGAGGGAGACACGATGAAATACGTATGCGTCGGATACATCGAGCCGGGCAAGTTCGAGCACATGCCCGAGGGCGAGCGCAACGCCCTCGTGGACGCCTGCTTCAGCTACGACGACGTGCTGCGGAAGAGCGGGCATTTCGCCGGCGGGGAAGGCCTCCAGCCTCCCGGCAACGCCGTGACTTTGCGCTTCCGCAACGGCAAGGTCGCGGTGACCGACGGCCCGTACGCCGAGACCAAGGAGCAGATCGGGGGCATCCTGATCCTGGAGGCGAACGATCTCAATCACGCCATCCAGTTGATGTCGATGCACCCCGGCGTCCGCGCGGGCCCCTTTGAGATCCGCCCGGCCGCGGACATGACCGACATGATCCGCGAGAGCGAGCGGCGGCGGTTCGGGAAAGAGTGAGGAGGCCATGAGCCAACCGACTGCGAATCCCGCTCCCGGCTTCAAGGATCACCCGAATGCCCGCCTCGTGACGAAACCCGCGGGCGGTCGGGTGCGGGTCACTTTCAACGGCGAGGTCATCGCCGATAGCCGCGACGCGGTCCGATTGGACGAAGGCAGCTATCCGACCGTCTACTACCTGCCGCGCAAGGACGTGAGGATGGAGCGGCTCGTGCGCACGACGCATTCCACCTACTGCCCGTTCAAGGGCCACGCGTCGTACTACACGCTTTCCTCCGGCGGCAGAACCGCGGAGAACGCGGTCTGGAGCTACGAGACGCCCTATGACGAGATGAGCGTGATCAAGGAGTTGCTCGCGTTCTACCCCAACAAGGTCGACTCGATCGTCGCCGAGCCCCAGTGACGCGGGGCGCCGTTTTTCCCGCCCGTGACGAAATCGTGAGATCGCGATAGAGCCGGCCGATGCCGCCCGTCATTTCCATTTCGAATCTGACCAAGACCTACGCCTCCGGCCTGCGGGCGCTGGAGGAGGTCGCCCTGGAGATCCGCAAGGGCGAGATCTTCGCGCTGCTCGGGCCCAATGGCGCAGGCAAGACCACCCTGATCAACGTCGTGTGCGGAATCGTCACGCCCACCTCCGGGACGGTGCTGGTCGACGGCCGCGACATCCGGCGCGACTACCGCGCGGCGCGCTCGAAGATCGGCCTGGTGCCGCAGGAGCTGACGACCGACACCTTCGAAACCGTGTGGGCCACGGTGACATTCAGCCGGGGACTGTTCGGCCGTGCGCCCAACCCGCCGCATCTGGAGATGGTGCTGCGCAATCTCTCGCTTTGGGACAAGCGCCACGACCGGATCAGGACCCTGTCGGGCGGGATGAAGCGGCGCGTGCTGATCGCCAAGGCGCTCTCGCACGAGCCGGAAATCCTGTTTCTCGACGAGCCGACTGCGGGCGTCGACGTCGAGCTGCGCCGCGACATGTGGGCGCTGGTGCGGCGCCTGCGCGCCGGCGGCGTGACCATCATTCTGACCACGCACTACATTGACGAGGCCGAGGAGATGGCCGACCGCATCGGGGTGATCAGCAAGGGCAAGCTGATCGTGGTCGAGGAAAAGACCGCGCTGATGAAGAAGCTCGGCAAGAAGCAGATGACGCTCCACCTGCAGCAGCCGATGGCGGCGATCCCCGCCGGCCTCGCCGACTGGCGCCTGGCGCTGAACGCGGGGGGCACCGAGCTGGAATACACCTTCGACGCTGCCGGGGAGCGCACCGACATCCCGGCGCTGCTGCGGCGCCTCTCCGATCTCGGCATCGGGTTCAAGGACCTCAACACCCGCCAGAGCTCGCTCGAGGAAATCTTCGTCAGCCTGGTGAGCGAGCGGCCATGAAGTTCAACCGCCACGGCGTCGCGGCGATCTACAAGTTCGAGATGGCGCGCTTCCGGCGCACGCTGTGGCAGAGCCTGGCGGCGCCGGTGATCACGACGTCGCTCTACTTCGTCGTGTTCGGAGCCGCCATCGGCATGCGCATGAGCGAGGTCGACGGCGTGCCCTACGGCGCCTTCATCGTGCCGGGGCTGATCATGCTCGCGCTCTTCACCGAGAGCCTGTCCAACGCTTCGTTCGGAATCTACCTGCCGCGGTTTACCGGCACGATCTACGAGGTCCTGTCCGCGCCGATCTCGGCGTTCGAGATGGTCCTGGCGTACGTCGGCGCCGCGGCGAGCAAGTCGGTGCTGCTCGGGTTGGTCATCCTTGCGACCGCCAACCTGTTCGTGCCCGTCAGCATCGCCCACCCCTTGTGGATGGTCGCCTTCCTGGTGCTCACAGCCACGACCTTCTGCCTGTTCGGCTTCATCCTCGGTATCTTGGCGGACGGCTTCGAACAGTTGCAGTTCGTCCCGATGCTGGTCATCACGCCGCTCACGTTTCTCGGCGGGGCGTTCTATTCGATCGACATGCTGCCGCCGGCGTGGCGCACGTTCAGCCTGTTCAACCCGGTCGTCTATCTCATCAGCGGCTTCCGCTGGTGCTTTTACGGCACCTCGGACGTTCCCGTGGTCGCGAGCCTCGCGGCAACCCTGGCGTTTTTCCTGGTTTGCCTGGCGGCGGTAGCGTGGATCTTCAAGACGGGATACCGGCTGAAGAGCTGAAGTCGCTGTCGAGTTTTGGCTCCGCCGTTCGACTAACGGGCATGAGCACCCCTCCGGCCCCCAAGGCAACGCGCCGCGAGTGGATCGGGCTCGGCGTCATCGCCCTGCCGTGCCTCCTATACTCGATGGATCTCACCGTGCTGAACCTGGCGCTGCCAGCGCTCGGCGTTGATCTCAAGCCGAGCAGCGTCCAGCTGCTCTGGATCGTTGACATCTATGGCTTCCTGGTAGCCGGCTCGCTCCTCACGATGGGCACGCTGGGCGACCGAATCGGCAGGCGGCGGCTACTTCTCATCGGCGCGGTCGTGTTCGGCATCGCCTCGGTAATGGCCGCGTTCTCGACCAGCGCCGAGATGCTGATCGCGATGCGCGCGTTGCTCGGCATTGCGGGCGCCACGCTCGCGCCCTCGACGCTGTCGTTGATCCGCAACATGTTTCACGATCCGCAGGAGCGCACGTTCGCGATTGGCATGTGGGTCACCAGCTACTCGGTTGGTGCCGCAATCGGCCCGCTGCTTGGCGGGATGCTGCTGGAGTACTTCTGGTGGGGCGCGGTGTTCCTGATCGGCGTGCCGGTGATGGCGCTGCTGCTCGTGCTGGGCCCGGTGCTGCTGCCGGAGTACCGCGATCCCACGGCGGGCCGGCCGGACTGGGGGTCGCGGTACTCGGGCAGGAGGACGGGTCCCAGCACCAGCAGAAGCGCCATCACCGGTACCGCCACCAGGAACACCGAGCCCCACCAGAAGTACTGCAGCAGCACGCCGCCGAGCGGCGGGCCGATCGCGGCGCCGACCGAGTAGCTCGTGATCCACACCCCGATGGCGACCGTGCGTTGCCCGGGGTCGAGAAACATGTTGCGGATCAGGGACAGGGTCGACGGCGCCAGGGTCGCCCCGGCGATGCCGAGCACGGCGCGGGTCGCGATCAGCATCTCGGCGCTGGTCGAGAACGCGGCGAGCACCGAGGCGACGCCGAACGCAACGGCGCCGATCAGCAG
>JBOIEM010000184.1:0-7710 GCA_050741115.1 Burkholderiales bacterium | reverse complement strand
TGGACCATTTTACGGGCTCTCCCCGCGGGTCGCTGGTTCGTTCCGGCGGCACGCGTGCTCAGCCTCGGGCTCGCCGATCTCGCGCTCGCGCTCCTCGCGGCGCGCCACGCCAACACCGTGCTGGACGCCGCCGAGCTCGACGCGCAGTCCGTGCTGGAGCTGTTCAACACGGTCGACGCCTGGCGCAGGCCGGAGCGCTTCGCGGAGCTCGCGACGGCGGCGTTCGCGGGCGAGCCCGATGCCGGACCGGCGCAGGCGCGGCTCGAGCGCGCGCGGACCGCGGCGGCCGCCGTCAACGCCGGGGAGATCGCGAAGTCGTCGAAGAACACCATGGCCATCCGCGGCGACGTGGATGCCGCGCGGCTGGAGGCGATCCGACACGCATTAAAGAGTGACTGATACGGCGTAACTGATACGGCGTGACTGGTACGGCGTGACTGATGCGGCGTGACTGATAGGGCGCGAGCTGCAAATTCATGTGGAAAACACGCTTCACCAGTCACGCATTTCCAGTCACGAATCAACAGTCACGAATCACCAGTCACGTTCTTGAATAGAGCGAGCGAATATGCTGTGAATTGCAAAGGAGTGTGATGATCGATCTGTATACATGGACCACCCCCAACGGCCGCAAGGTTTCGATCATGCTGGAGGAGGTCACGCTGCCGTACCGCGTGCACCCGGTCAACATCGGCCAGGGCGACCAGTTCAAGCCCGAGTACGTGAAGATCAACCCCAACGGCAAGATCCCGTCCATCGTCGACCCCGAGGGGCCCGACGGCAGGCCGATCGCCATGATGGAATCGGGCGCGATCCTGATCTACCTCGCGCGCAAGACCGGCAAGCTCTTCCCGCAGGCGGAGCGCGCGAAGTACGAGGTGCTGCAGTGGCTGATGTTCCAGATGGGCGGCGTGGGCCCCATGTTCGGACAGACCCACCACTTCCTGCGCGCGGCGAAGGAGCAGGTGCCGTACGCCATCGAGCGCTACATGAAGGAGACCCGGCGCCTCTACGGGGTGCTCAACGAACGCCTCCAGGACAGCGAGTACCTCGCCGACGGCTACTCGATCGCGGACATCGCGACCTTTCCCTGGGTCGCGCGCTACGAATGGCACAAGACCGATCTTAATGACTTTCCCGCGGTCAAACGCTGGTTCGACGCGATCTCGGCGCGGCCGGCGGTGCAGAAGGGGATGAACGTTCCTGCCGTTACGAGGTAACGGCAGGGACCAAGGCAAGAGGCAGAGATGAACCTTCACCGTAGACGCGTGCTGCTAAGTGGTGTCGCATTGCTCGCGGCTCCGGTGGCGCTGGCGCAGCAGTGCAGAGTCACGCCGCGCGATGCATTGGGAACGTTTTACAAAGCGGGCGCGCCTGCGCAGGCGGAGCTGTGCGCAAGCGGATCGGGCGGCAGCCAGAAACTGACGGTCACCGGCCGCGTGCTCGGCGCGCCGGACTGCGCGCCGCTCGCCGGGGCGCTGGTCGAGGTGTGGCAGGCGGACTCGCGCGGCGATTACACGCAGGTCGGCGCGAAGCAGCACGACGCCGGCTGCCTGCTGCGGGCGAGCCTCAAGACCGATGCGGAGGGGCGCTATACGTTCCGCACGGTGATGCCGGGGGAATACCCGGGGCGCCCGCGCCACATCCACTACCGCGTGAGCGCGAAGGGCTACTCGACGCTCGTGACGCAGCTCTATTTCGCGCGCGAGCGCGGCGTTCCTCCGGAGCTCGTCGTCACAGCCGTGCGCAAGGACGGCGCTCTCGCCGCGAGCTTTGATATCACGCTCGCCGGATCTTGAATCGCGCGACGGGGCGAATTCAACGCCCGACCAACCGAAGCAGGGACGATGATCGACGGGCTGGTGCGCATCCTGGTGTTCCAGGGAATCGGGGAAGTCGTCGCGAAGTTCGTAATTCCGCTGGTGCCTGGCCCAGTGATCGGGCTCGTGTTGCTGCTCGCGTACCTGGCCTGGCGGGTGCGGTGCCGGATGGGGTGGAACTGGTGTCCGCCGCCTTCATGCGCTACCTCGGAGTGCTGTTCGTGCCGGCCGCGACAGTCCGGGAACCGCGGCACTTCCGAAGGCCTAGGGCACGAGCACGGCAGCACCCGTGATCCGCCCGTCACGCAGGCGCGTGAGCGCTTCGTTGGCCTGATCGAGCTTCAGCACCATCGTCGTCGTCTTCACCGGCACCCGGGGCGCAAGGGCGAGAAACTCCTCGCCGTCGCGGCGGGTGAGGTTCGCCACCGAGCGCACGACGCGCTCGCCCCACAGGATCTCGTACGGGAACGCCGGAATGTCGCTCATGTGAATGCCGGCGCACACGACGGTGCCGCCCTTGGCGGTGGCGCGGAGCGCGGCGACGACGAGCGGCCCCACCGGCGCGAAGATGATCGCCGCATCGAGCTCCTCGGGCGGTCGCGCCGTGGAATCTCCCGTCCATTCCGCGCCCAGTTCCCGCGCGAATCGCCCGCCCGCGGCGTCGCCCGGCCGCGTGAAGGCGAAAATCCTGCGCCTCTGGTGCCGCGCGACCTGCGCCACAATATGCGCCGCGGCGCCAAAGCCGTAGATGCCGAGACGCGCGGCGTCTCCCGCCGCGACCAGCGAGCGATAGCCGATCAGGCCGGCGCAGAGCAGCGGCGCCGCCGCGGCGTCATCGTATTCACCGGGAAGAGGGAAGCAGTAGCGCGCATCGGCGACGGTGTACTCGGCATAGCCGCCGTCGAGGTGATAGCCGGTGAAGCGCGCCGCATCGCACAGGTTCTCGCGCCCGCCGGCGCAATAACGGCACTGGCCGCAGGTCGAGCCGAGCCACGGCACGCCCACGCGCTCGCCGATCGCGAAGCGGTCCACGCCCGCCCCTTTTTCCGCGACCGTGCCGACGATCTCGTGGCCGGGGATGATCGGAAGCTTCCCCCGCGCGAGCTCGCCGTCCACGACGTGGAGATCGGTCCGGCAGACGCCGCAGGCGCGGACCTTGATCAGCAATTGCCCGCGGTCCGGCCGCGGCGTGGGGAGATCGACGAGCTTCAGTGCCGTCCCCGGCGCGGCGAGCTGCATCGCTTTCATTTGCTCTTGGGTTCGGCGCGGGCGTAGCGCTGCAGGAAGCGCACGATCTCCATCGTGTCGAGCACCGGGATGGTCCGGAGCGCGTCGGCACCGACCACCGTGTTCGTCCACGACATGTGTTCCTTCATGCGCTCGACAACGCCGGGCCACTCGCGCCGGGTGTGGCGGCGCGGATCGGGCAGGGCATGGCACTGCGTGCAGGCGATGCTGAACATCTTTCCGGCTTCGGACTTGAGGGCGGGGTGGCCGGGGTCCATTTCCCGCTGCCCGTGCTTTCGCAGGTAGGCGGCGAGCACGCCGGTCTCGCGCTCGGTCGGCGCCTCCACGTTGTCCATCATGTCCTTCATGAGTACGCCCATGTTGCCCTGCCCCTGCATGCGCCACACCATGCGCACGACGATGCCGGTCCACCGGTCGGGCGCATGCATCTGCGGGCTCGGGAGGTAGTGGCACTGAACGCAATAGCGCGCGGTGAGGCGCGCCCCCTCGGAGCGGGGCTCGGGCAGCTCGTGCGGCTCGATCGCGGGCGGCAGAATCCGCTCCAGCAACTTGCCGTGCGGGCTTTGCGACCAGAGGTACTTGGCGCGCGCGACCTCCGGCGTATCCCCCGTGCCGGAGTCGGTCGCCGCGGCCGGGCCGGCCGAGACGAGGACGAGCGCGCCGAGGACGCGCAGCGAATGTCTCCACCCAGGCATGAACTGGATTCTAAGGTGACGAGCCACCAGTCACCAGCCACGGGCTCAAAGCGTGTGAGACCGGTCGCCTTGCGTGTACCCGAGCAATGGCGCGGTCACCCCTTTGCCGAACGCGATCACCTTGAACAGCTCGCCCATCTCGGCGGGCGACAGCAGCTTGTGGGCCTGCGCCGCGAGCGGCGCGTAGGCCACGACGTCGGAGGCCGGTGTCCCGGCAAGGATCCCGGTTATGCCGCAGTTGATCAGGAACTGGGCCTGGGTGGTGTAACCGAGGAGGTCCAGCCCACCCTCCCGTCCCGCCTGCGCGATGGCCGAGAAATCGAGGTGCGAGGTGATGTCCTGGAGGCCGGGCAGGAAGAACGGGTCGTCGTGCGCGCGGTGCCGGTAATGGCACATCAACGTGCCGCGGGCGCGCTGCGAGTGGTAATACTCGTGGCGCGGGAAGCCGTAATCGATGAACAGCGCCGCGCCGCGCGCGAGGGTCTCACCCACGCTTCGGACAAACGCGCGCGCGACGACCTGGACTTCACTGCGGTAGCCGTCCACCGGGAAGCACGATGGATCGGGAACCTCGGGCGCGGATGGCGGCGATCGAAGGGCCCACTCGAATCGTCCGTTCTCGAGCCCAACTCCCGCTTCCAGGATATCCCCGCTCGCGCGCTCGAATACGTGAACCGGCATCGCATCGAGCACCTCGTTGCCGATGACGACGCCCGCGAACGACGGCGGCAGCCGGCTCAACCAGGCCACCCGCTCGAGCAGCCGCGGCGCGCGCGCGGCGAGCGTGTCCCGGCTGCGGTCGCGCAGGTCCGGGGAGAGCTCCAGGATCAGGTAGCGCTCCGGGGGCGAACCGAGCCGCTCGAGCTCGGTAAGCAGGTCAGCGGCGAGCGCTCCGCTTCCGGCCCCGATTTCGAGGATTTCGCAGAAGCCGAGCCCTGCGAGCTGCGCGACCTGCCGCGCCAGGGTGCGGCCGTAGAGCCGGGAGATTTCGGGAGCAGTGACGAAATCGCCGTCGCGCCCGAGCTTGCGGGCGCCGGCGATGTAGTAGCCCAGTCCGGGCGCATAGAGCGCGAGCTCCATGTAGCGCGCGAACGAGATCCAGCCGCCGCCGCGCCGGATCTCGGCTGCAATCAACCGCGCGAGCTTCCCGCTCACTGCGGCCGCTTCCGCGGGCGGTGCGGGGAGCTGCTCGGGATGCGGGGCAGTGGCCAACCGGGAAATCACGGGGAATGGACTACAATTCTACACGCTGACAAGGGGATGCGAGCCGCGCATGGAGGAAACACTGCAGGGCAAAGTGGTGCTCGTCACCGGCGGCGCGAAGCGGGTCGGCGCCGCGATCTGCCGGCGGCTGCACGCCGCCGGCGCGGGCGTGCTGATGCATTATCGTTCCGCGGCGCTCGAGGCGCGCGCGCTGCAGGTGGAGTTGAGCGCGCGGCGCGCCGACTCGGTAGCGCTGGCGCAGGGCGATCTCCTCAAGGTCGCGGCCGGCTCGCAGCTGGTCAAGGCGGCGCTCAGGCATTTCGGAAGGCTCGACGCGGTGGTCAACAATGCGTCGAGCTTCTACTCCACGGCGATCGGCGAGATCACCGAGCAGGCGTGGGACGACCTCATCGGGACCAATCTCCGGGCCCCGCTGTTTCTCGCGCAGGCTGCGGCGCCGGAGCTCAGGAAGAACCACGGCTGCATCGTCAACCTGATCGACATCCACGCGGAACTCCCGATGCGGAACCATGCGGTTTATACCGCCGCGAAGGGAGGCCTCGCCGCGCTCACGCGCGCGCTCGCGCGCGACCTCGGGCCCGAGGTGCGCGTGAACGGAATCGCTCCGGGCACGATCCTGTGGCCGGACGAGGAAACGTGGCGGGATGAGGTGGCGCGCCAGCGCATCGTCAACCAGACCGCGTTGAAGCGCATCGGCGAGCCCGACGACATCGCGCGCGCTGTGCTATTCCTGCTGGCGGATGCGCCGTACATCACCGGCCAGATCATCGCAGTGGATGGGGGGAGGAGCGTCAGCCTCTAGAGAATCCGTCACGAGAACCGAACCACCGGATGAACGATATGGATACGACCGCGATACGCCTGATACCCCGCAGCAGCCGCGAGCGGAAGGAGTCGTACGAGGCGGGGAAGCTGACGAAGCGCCTGCGCCGGCTCGCCGGCGAGGCGATCGCCGATTACGGCATGATCGCCGACGGCGACAAGGTGATGGCGTGCCTTTCCGGCGGCAAGGACAGCTACGCGCTGCTCGATATCCTCATCTACCTCCGGAGCCACGCGCCGATCCGCTTCGACATCGTCGCGGTGAACCTCGACCAGAAGCAGCCCGGCTTCCCCGCGCACGTGCTGCCCGATTACCTGGCGCGCCTCGGGGTCCCGTTCCGCATCGAGGAGCAGGACACCTACAGCACGGTGAAGCGGGTGATCCCGGAAGGGAAGACGATGTGCTCGCTGTGCTCGCGGCTGCGCCGGGGCGTGCTCTACCGGGTTGCCGGCGAGCTCGGCGCGACGAAGATCGCGCTCGGCCACCACCGCGACGACACCCTCGAGACGTTTCTCCTCAACCTCTTCTACAGCGGGCAGCTGAAGGCGATGCCGCCGAAGCTGCGCTCCGACGACGGCCGGCACGTCGTGATCCGGCCCCTGATCTACTGCGAGGAGAAGGACCTCGCCGCGTACGCGGAGTTGAAGCAGTTCCCGATCATCCCGTGCAACCTGTGCGGCTCGCAGGAGAACCTGAAAAGAAACGAGATGAAGCAGCTACTGCGCGAATGGGGAAAGCGCTATCCGGGGCGTGTCGAGACCATGCTGAACAGCCTGAAGCACGTCCGGGCTTCCCACCTGCTCGACCGCGAAGCCTTCGACTTCGTTCGCCTGCCGCCGAGCCGGACCGGCGCAGCCGTTGTGCCGTAACGCGCTGAAACTTAATAGAGATCATTCCTGTCCGGCCTGAGCCTTTGAGCTCCATTGGCCATCGATTGTAGTGCGGGTTTTGTCAAAATAATTTTATCATGCTAATCTATCGGCCAGTATGAACTGCGCGGAACGCCTCGTCGCTCTCTTCGGCACTCAGGCGGAAGTTGCGCGCCGGTTGCGGCTCGATCGTGCGGTCGTCAGCAACTGGGTGAAATCCGGCTACGTGCCGGCGCGCTGGGCGACGGAGGTGGAAGCGATGACCTCCGGCCAGATCAGCGCGCTCGACATCCTCAACGAAGCCACCGCACGCAAGCCGCTCCGGCTGAAGTCCCGGCCGGACGGCGAAAGCCTTTTCGGTTCGCCCCTCACAGGAAGAAACGCTATGAACGATTACGCCCCCGCCAAACGCATCGGCTCTTTTCACCCGCCACAGCGCACGCTCATGGGGCCAGGGCCGACCGAGATCCACCCGCGCGTGCTCACCACCATGAGCCAGCCGGCGATCGGCTATCTCGACCCCGTCTTCGTCGAGATGATGGAGGAGCTGAAGACGCTGCTGCGCTATGCCTACCAAACGAAGAACCCGCTGACGTTCCCGATCTCCGGCCCGGGCTCGGTCGGCATGGAGTATTGCTTCGTCAACCTGGTCGCGCCCGGCGACAAGGTGGTCGTGTGCCGCAACGGCGTCTTCGGCGGCCGCATGATCGAGAACGTCGAGCGCATGGGCGGCATTCCGGTGGTGGTCGAGGACAAGTGGGGCGAGCCGGTCGATCCGGGGAAGCTCGAGGACGCGTTGAAGAAGAATCGCGACGCGCGCGTGGTTGCCTTCGTGCACGCCGAGACTTCCACCGGCGTGCAATCGGATGCGCAGGCGCTGGTCGCGATTGCGCACCGCTACGACGCGCTCACGATCGTGGACGCCGTGACCTCGCTCGGCGGCACGCCGGTGCTGGTGGACGAGTGGGGCGTGGACGCGATCTATTCGGCGAGCCAGAAGTGCCTGTCGTGCACGCCGGGGCTCTCGCCGG